>JAYUYW010000021.1:0-7767 GCA_043752325.1 Rhodanobacteraceae bacterium
CGGACCAAGCTGCCGCTGATCGTCTGTGGGACGTGAACCCCGGTTGGAACAGCATGCTGCGCACGACCTGCGTGGCGACGATGATCAATGCGGGACATGCGCCGAACGCATTACCGCAGCGCGCGCGCGCCAACGTCAACTGTCGCATCTTGCCGGGCTCAAGCGTGGAAGAAACACTAGGCACGTTGAAAACAGTCGTTGGCGATGACAAGGTTGCGGTGACCTTGGCCGCCGAGCCGAGCGCCAAGTCGATCCCGCCGACGTTGACGCCGCAAATTCTTGATCCGATAAAGGCGGTTGCCGAGGAGATATGGCCCGGCGTCGCCATCGTTCCCACCATGTCGACCGGGGCGACCGATGGGCGTTTCCTGAATGCGTCCGGTGTCCCCACGTACGGCATGTCGGGCATGTTCCACGATGCGGAAGGCAGTCGTGCGCATGGATTGAATGAGCGCATTCGCGTGAAATCGCTACTGGATGGCAGGCGTTTTCTTTATGAGGTAGTGAAGCGTTACGCGACGGACGTGAATCGCTGAATGACGGGTCGCGTTTCGCCTCCGTGGACTGACCTACGCAGGGACACCATGCCTGTGGCCCGGGCGGTGATGTGTGTGGACTGCTTGCTTTTCAAACGCATTTGTCATACGGTTATGACAACGGACGCCTGAGCTCGCTATGAACGTTCCTGAGCTCCGAATCAACGCACGTCTCACCGACGACGACGCGCGCCGCTTCCGTGAATTGCAGCTGCGCGAAGGGCTGTCCGCTTCACAGTTGTTGCGAAACGCGCTGCGCGAGTATCACGATGCTCGCTTTCGACCGCGTGTAAGCGCGGCGGCCGTGCTGGCCGCGACCGGCTTCGTCGGTGGCGGTGACGGCGCAGTCGATCTATCCTCGCGCTACAAGGATTACCTCGGCGAGGCGCTGGATAACAAGCTCGCCTCGCGGGTCCAGGACGGCGACCGGGGTTGATCTGGGTATCCCGCGATGATCCTTGCCGACAGTGGTTTCTGGATCGCGCTGGGCAGCCAGCGTGACGGTCACCATGCTGCCGCCCGAGATGCGCTGTCGCGCTTTGGTCGCGAAGGCTTTGTCAGCACGTTGCCCGTGCTGACCGAAGTGACGCATTTGCTTTCGTCGCGGGTCAATCCGGCGTCGGCGATCGCCTTCATTGACAGCGTCGCGCAAGGCGCGTGCGAGATTCCCGATCCCCCGGCCGATGCGTTATTTCGCGCCCATGCGTTGATGAGTCGCTATCGTGACTTGCCGATGGATCTCGCTGACGCTTCGTTGGTTATCCTCGCGGAAGATCGCGAAGACGGTCGCATCCTGTCGACCGATTTGCGCGACTTCCAGGGTTATCGGTGGAAGAACACGCAACCTTTCACCAATCTGCTGTTGCGCGCGTAACTGGCTCGCGCGCGCAAGTCGTCAACTCCCGCGACTGCCACGGGGTGGTCGGAGTGATCTGCTACCCTTTCGCGCCACGATTCGTTGCACGCCCGCGCCATGAGCATCCGTACCCGATTCGCCCCCAGCCCGACCGGCTATCTGCACATTGGAGGCGCGCGCACGGCCTTGTATTGCTGGCTTGAGACCAAGCATCGCGGTGGCGAATTCATCTTGCGCATCGAGGATACTGATCGCGACCGCTCGACCGACGCGGCCGTGCAAGCAATTCTTGATGGCATGAGCTGGCTTGGCTTGAGCCAGGACGAGGGCCCGTATTACCAGACGCTGCGGATGGATCGCTACCGCCAGGCCGCCGATGATCTGGTCAAGGCCGGCAAGGCCTACTATGCCTACGAATCGAAAGAGGAAATCGAGGCGATGCGCGCCGCCGCCATCGCTGCCGGGGGAAAACCGCGCTACAACGGTCACTATCGCGATAGCAGTGAACCGCTGCGCGACGATCCGAACCGAGTCATCCGCTTCCGCAATCCGACGGATGGCAGCGTGGTGTTTGATGACCGCATCAAGGGTCGCATCGAGTGGGCGAATGCCGAACTCGATGATCTGGTGATTTTCCGCTCCGACGGCTTTCCTACCTACAACTTCGCCGTCGTCGTCGATGACATCGACATGCGCATTACCGATGTGATTCGCGGTGACGACCACGTCAACAACACGCCGCGCCAGATCAACATCTATCACGCGCTCGGAGAGCCGGTGCCGCAGTTCGCGCACCTGCCGATGATCCTTGGTCCGGACGGGCAGAAGCTGTCCAAGCGACATGGCGCAGTCAGCGTGATGCAATATCGCGACGACGGCTTCCTTCCGCATGCCTTGCTCAACTATCTGGTGCGGCTCGGCTGGTCGCACGGCGATCAAGAGCTGTTTACGGTCGAGCAGATGATCGAGCTGTTCGATGCAGGCGATGCCAATGTGTCGGCCGCGCGCTTCGATCTCGAAAAGCTGTCGTGGATCAACCAGCAATACATCAAGAGCGACGATCCAGCGGAAGTCGCGACGCACCTTTTGTGGCACTTAACCGAATCGGGCATTGATCCATCCCTCGGTGGGCCTGATCCCGTCGATGTCGTGATCGCCTTACGCGAGCGCGCGCAAACTCTGAAGGAAATGGCCGACAAGGCGCGCGTCTGGTATCAACCTTTGACGACGTACGACGAGGCCTCCGTTGTGAAACATCTGAAGGCACCGACCGCATTGCCAGCTTTGCATTCGGTGCGAGCACAGATTGAAGCGCTAAAGGAATGGACACCGGAAGCCGTGCACGAAGCTATCAAGGTTGCAGCCGAAGCGATTGGCGAAGGCATGGGCAAGGTCGCCCAGCCTCTGCGCGTCGCCATCACCGGCACACAGGTGTCGCCATCGATTGACCACACGGTGTATCTCGCCGGCAAGGGCGAGGCGTTGGCCCGGATCGATCGCGCGATCACGTTGAGCAGCGGCTGATTTGGCAACGCAGACGAAGCGCAGGAACTCCGATGAGCGTTGAGTGCACCCTCCAGGCATATAGCCAGCTAGATCCGACCGATCTAGAAGCCGCGCAGGACATGCTCGATGCTTGCACGGCCATCATCCTGTCGCCGGAATTGTGGTGGTGGATGCTGGGCCTCACCGTGTTCTTCATTGCGATCGGTGGTCTGATCGGCTGGCGCAAGGGGAGGCTGAAGGCTGGCCTAATCTGGAGCGCGATCCTTGGACCATTCGGTTGGCTAGTCGTCGCCTTGATGTCGCCGTTGCCTGCAAGGCCTTCGATACCCGCCCAACCACCGCACCCGCGCTGAGCCCGTAACAAGCCGGGGTGTATTATTTCGATCTGTCCCGATATTAAAACCATGACTTCCAGCGAACGCCACGGCTTGCACGAACACCGCCACGAACCTGATGCTTTCATGCGCGCGGTCGCGGCCAATTGCGAGTTGCGTGGATTGCGGCTGACCCCGCTGCGCGAGCGTGTGTTGAACCTGGTTGCCGCGTCGCCGGTGCCGGCCAAGGCGTATGACCTGCTTGACCAGCTCAAGGACGAGCACGCCAGCGCAGCCCCACCGACCATCTATCGCGCGCTGGATTTCCTCCTCGAAAACGGCTTCATCCACAAGCTGGAATCGATCAACGCCTATGTCGGCTGCCACCATCCGGCCGAGTCGCACCAAGTGCCATTCCTGATTTGCGATGTGTGCTCGAAAGCTACTGAAGTCTGTGACGAGCGCGTTGCCCGGTTGTTGAACTCCCAAGCGCGGGAACATGGCTTCATACCACGCGAGCAAACCATCGAAGTGCACGGCACCTGCGCCGCCTGTGCAGCCGCGTGAGCCTGTCAACATCGCGCTCGCAGATGAGCGGTCACGCTCAAGTCATCCAGCACGCATGAAGCTCGCCATCCTGTCCCGCAACAGTCGCTTGCACTCGACGGCGCGCCTGGTCGCCGCCGCGCGCCAACGCGGCCATCAGGTGCGCGTGCTTGACCCATTGCGCTGCTACATGCGCATCGCGGCGGGCGAGTTCGAGATCCACTACAAGGGCCGCAAGCTGACCGGCTTCGACGCCGTGATTCCACGCATTGGTGCGTCGATCACGTTCTACGGCACCGCTGTCGTGCGCCAGTTCGAGTTGATGGGCGTGCATGCGGCCAATCGCTCCGACGCCATCCTGCGTGCCCGCGACAAATTGCAGGCGTTGCAGCTTTTGGCGGGCGCGCGTGTCGATCTACCGACCACGGCATTCGGCGACTACCCGGACGACACCACCGACCTGCTCGCGATGCTGGGTAAGCCGCCGCACGTCATCAAGCTCAACGAAGGTGCGCAAGGGCAGGGTGTGTTGCTGGCCGAGAAGGCCAGCGCGTCGCTGGGCATGGTCGAAGCACTGCGCGGACTGCGCGCCAATTTTCTGGTGCAAGAGTTCATTGCCGAAGCCGGCGGCGCGGATCTGCGCTGTTTTGTTGTAGGCGATCGCGTTGTCGCCACGATGCGACGACAGGCGCCGGAGGGAGAGTTTCGCGCCAACCTTCATCGCGGCGCCACGGCCGAACGCGTCGAGCCGAGTGCACAGGAATCGGCCATCGCCATTCAGGCGGCACAACTGATGGGCCTGGAAATAGCTGGCGTCGACCTGTTGCGCTCGGATCGTGGCCCGCTCGTGCTTGAAGTGAACTCGTCGCCTGGGTTGGAAGGCATTGAAGCGGCCAGCGGGGTTGACGTGGCTACGGCCATCATTGAACACCTTGAACGGTGCATTCCCGCGCCAGCACTGGCCCGGCGTCGTCGTTAACGGAACTGTTCGCGCCAGCTAACGGCGTCTTAAGAGTTCGGCGCCTAGACTCCGCCGACCACGGTGACGCCATTGTCCATTCCGTCAGACGGTACAGTGTTCGCTCCAGGGTAATCGAGCAGTTCTTTTGACCCGGGCCGGCGTATTCCCCTATGGCGCCGCCTGGGTCATTTCTTGTCCCGATCTTGAACGATCGCGCGACGCTGCGACTTCGTCGCTTCCCGATACTCCGCACACCGGCTATTCTCCCCCCATGCGCATACTCGTCATCGAAGACAACAGCGACATCGCGGCGAACGTCGGCGACTATCTCGCCGACAAAGGCCACGTGGTCGATTTCGCCGGAGATGGCGTGACCGGGCTGCACTTGGCGGTGGTCAACGAGTTCGATGTGATCGTGCTCGACCTCGGCCTACCTGGCATGGATGGCCTCGAAGTCTGCCGAAAGCTCCGTCAGGAAGCCCGCAAGCAAACACCAATCCTGATGCTGACCGCGCGCGACGCACTGGACAGCAAGATCACCGGTTTCGAATCCGGGGCAGATGACTACATGGTCAAGCCGTTCGCGTTGCAGGAGCTCGCAGTGCGACTTGAAGCACTCGGACGTCGCGGCAAGGGACCGAAAAGCCGCATTCTCAATCTGGCCGACATGACGTTCAACCTCGATACGCTCGTCGTCGTACGCGGCGACAAGTCGATCCAATTGAATCCAATCGGATTGAAGCTTCTGCAAGCATTGATGGAGGCCGCGCCATCCGTGGTTACGCGCCAGGATCTGGAAACCCGCGTCTGGGGTGAAGAGCTGCCAGACAGCGATTCGCTGCGCGTGCATATCCACGGATTGCGCGCCGCCATTGACAAGCCCTTCGACAAACCACTAATCCACACGCGCCACGGTATCGGCTACCGGATGGTCGATCCGGATGCAGTACCGGCGTAAGCTTCGCAGTCGAATCGTCGTCTCATTCGCGCTGTTCGGGCTCTGCCTGACCGCGCTGTTCGCGGTGGCCAGCATTTCCATGCGGCATCGCCTCGAAGAGCAGTTGATAAACAAGACGCTGCTGCAGGAAGTTGCGAACTTCGTCGAGTTCAAGCGCGAACACCCCGAACCCGAAGCACTGTTTCGGATTTCGCTGTTCGATCTAGAAATCTGGAGCGCACGGCGATTTGCCAACGTGCCATTCGAACTGCGTCAGTATGACGCCGGCGTGCACGATGTCGACACGGTCTGGCCTGACGGCAAAAAGCGCTGGACCAAGATGGCCGTTTTTCGAAACGAGCAATACTGGGCCGTACTGAGATTCGACCAAGACGCGCAGCAACTGCGCACGCAGCAGCTTTTCATCCTGCTAGGATCGGCAGTCGCTTTGTTCGCCTTGTTGTCGCTGCTGATCGGCTTCTGGCTGTCGCGGCGTGTCATCAGTCCGCTGACTGACCTGGCCGATCGCATCACCCGCTTCCGTCGCACTGGCGAACGTGAATTGCTCGCACCGCATTTTGCCAACGACGAAGTTGGTCAACTGGCCTCCGCACTCGATGAATACGGCAATCGCCTGACCGACCTGGTCGAACGCGATCGCGACTTCAACGCCGACGTCAGCCACGAATTGCGCACGCCTCTAGCCGTGATTGCGACGACGACCGAACTGATGCAAGGCATGGATCTGCCCGAGAAGGCGCAGGAACGCTTACGCCGCATTGAGCGCGCGGTGCGTCAATCGGCGGAACTGACAGATGCGTTGTTGTTGCTGTCGCGTCGTGAAAAGCGGGCGCCGACCAACGGCGAAACGACCGATGTCGTTCGCGTCGTCGAGCAGGTCGTCGATGTGATGCGGCCGCATCTGAAGAACAAGCCGGTTAATGTGAAGGTGGTCGTAGAAGAGCCCTTGATCGTCTCGGCGCCGTCGTCCGTGCTGTCGGTCGCGCTCAGCAATCTGGTCGGCAATGCGTTCAAGTACACGCCGTCCGGTGACGTGACCGTCATCGTTGGCCACGGCCGAGTGGCGGTTGAAGATT
This sequence comes from Rhodanobacteraceae bacterium, assembly GCA_043752325.1. Classification (GTDB taxonomy): domain Bacteria; phylum Pseudomonadota; class Gammaproteobacteria; order Xanthomonadales; family Rhodanobacteraceae; genus Dokdonella. Next base: position 6,754 of record JAYUYW010000021.1, read on the forward strand.
CCGGCCCCGGCATCATGCCTGAGGATGCCGAGAAACTGTTCCAACGCGGCGTGCGCGGCACCAATGAAGGCAAGGGTGCAGGCCTCGGCCTCGCCATCGTGATGCGGCTATGCGACCTTTACGGATGGAAGGTGTCGCTGGCGCCACGGCCGCAGGGCGGAGCGGTCGCGACCCTGCAATTTTCGCGCGATGGCGCGGCTGCGTCGAAGTCGATCAGAAGCGAAGATGCTTGACCGAGTTGCCTCCGTCGCGAATTTCCTTGAGTGCCGCGATGCCGATGCGGATATGCGATTCGACGAAATCACCGGTCACACGGCGATCGCTTTCCCCGGTCTTGATGCCCTCCGGAATCATCGGCTGGTCCGACACCAGCAATAGCGCACCGGCCGGAATGCGATTGGCGAAGCCGACGCTGAACAGCGTTGCCGTTTCCATGTCGATCGCCATGCAGCGCGTTTTTCGCAGATATTTCTTGAAGTCTTCGTCGTGTTCCCAGACGCGACGATTGGTGGTGTAGACCGTTCCCGTCCAATAGTCGCGGCCGTGATCGCGAATTGTCGATGAGAGTGCGCGTTGCAGCGTAAACGCCGGCAGCGCTGGCACTTCCGGAGGGAAATAATCGTTGGATGTGCCTTCGCCGCGTATCGCCGCAATGGGCAGGATCAGGTCGCCAAGCTGGTTCTTCTTTTTCAGACCGCCGCACTTTCCGAGAAACAGCACCGCACGCGGCATAACGGCCGACAGCAAGTCCATCATCGTCGCTGCAGTCGGACTGCCCATGCCGAAGTTGATGATCGAAAGGCCATCGGCATGCGCGTTAAGCATCGGCTTGTCACGCCCGCGCACGTCGACGTTGTGCCATTGCGCGAACATTTCGACGTACAGGCTGAAATTGGTCAGCAGGATGTACTTGCCGAAATCCTCCAGCGGCGTGCCTGTGTAGCGCGGCAGCCAGTTGTTGACGATCGATTGCTTATCTTTCATTTCAGACGTTATTCCGACCTGCATGGGTGA
>JAYUYW010000022.1:0-18018 GCA_043752325.1 Rhodanobacteraceae bacterium
AAACTTTCCGGCGGCCAAAAGCAGCGCATCGCTTTGGCGCGCGCCTTGTTGAGAGACCCGGAAATCCTGATTCTGGACGAAGCCACGGCGATGTTCGATCCCGAGGGCGAACGCGAGTTCATCAGTGAATGTCAGGATGTGCTCCGCGAGCGCACGGTCCTCTTGATTACGCACCGCCCAGCCAGTCTCGCGTTGGCGGATCGGGTGTTGTGCCTGGAAAACGGGCGGCTGCTCGACGTGTGACAGTCAATCCGCGCGATCGCAGGTTTGACGCGAAACAATTCTTGTCGGCATGACTCGAGCCTGCATCTGGCTTGGTTCTTGCTTACGTATCTGATCATTCCAGCGCCACGACCAACCCAGTCCTATGATCGATCTGCATTGCCACATCCTGCCAGGCATTGACGACGGTTCGGTCGATCTCGACATGTCGCTGGAAATGGCGCGTATGTCGGTTGCCGACGGCGTGCACACACTCGCGTGTACTCCTCATATTTATCCGGGTCTTTACGAAAACACGTCGGCCGTAATTCGAGCCGGCGTGGATGCGCTGCAAATCGAGCTGGACAAGCGCGAAATCCAGCTGCGCCTGGTGGTGGGTGCTGATGTGCACCTTGAGCCGGCTTTGTCGGCATCGATTCGGGACGGCCGAATCCCAACTCTTGCCGATTCTCGCTACTTGCTGCTTGAGCCGCCCCATCATGTCGCCCCGCCGCGTTTTGAGGAATCGGTGTTCGAGTTGATGGCTGCGGGCTATGTGCCGGTGATTACCCATCCCGAGCGACTGAGCTGGATTGAGCACCACTACCCGGTTTTCAAGCGACTGGTCGAGCGGGGTGTCTGGATGCAGTTGACCGCCGCCAGTGTCGCGGGCCGGTTTGGCCGGCGTGCGCTGTACTGGTCCGAACGCATGCTTGATGACGGATGCGTGCATATTCTTGCAACCGATGCCCACCATCCTGGACGGCGTCCGCCGATCCTTGCGTTGGGGCGCGATGCGGCCGCGAAGCGGGTTGGCGACGCGGAGGCTACCCATCTGGTGATTACGCGCCCGCAGGGTATTGTCGACAATTACCCGGTCGATGCGCTTCCGCCATTGCCCAACTCCGCCGCGCCAGTCAAATCTGCGGGTGGTTTCTGGAAACGGCTGATTGGCGCACAATGGAGCGTCCCCCGGTCTGGTAAAAGCAGATGAAATGGTTGTTGTTGCGAAATCTGGTGATTATGACGGTTTTGCTCATCGTCGCGGGCTGCTCATCAGGCCCCTCCGCGCGCGCGATTGATGCCACCGGCAACCAGTTGCGTCCTCCGGATACCACCTCGGCGACGGGAGCCTACGAAGGCGGGACTGACTATCGACTGGGTGCGCAGGATCTGCTGGAAGTGACGGTTTTCGGCGTTCCGGATTTGAACCGTGCCGTCCGCGTCAACTCAAATGGACAAATATCGCTGCCCTTGATCGGCGGAATCCAGGCCGGCGGCAAAACGATTCCCGAGCTTGAAGCAGCGATCGGCGAAAGTCTCGAAAAGACCTACCTGCAGAACCCGCAGGTGACCGTATTTGTCAAGGAATATACGAGCCAGCGCATTACCTTGCAGGGCTCTTTCAAGAACTCAGGTATTTTCCCGCTGACCGGAAAAACCACACTTCTTCAGTCGGTTGCCATCGCAGGCGGATTTGCCGAGCTTGCCGACCCGTCCCGCGTCGTGATTTTTCGCCAGGTTGAAGGCAAGAAGATGGCCGCAGTATTCGACATGAAAGCCATCAGCGCCGGCACAGCCGAAGATCCCCAAGTCTACGGCGATGATATCGTCGTCGCCTCGGACTCGACCGGGAAATCCGCCTTCCAGAATCTGCTCAAGTCGTTGCCGCTGGCGGGCCTTTTCTTCCTGCTCTGACCAGGGAACCAAATTATTAGGAAGCATGATTTTCCATGGCATCAGGCAATTTTCCAGCATCGCCCGACGGCAAGAGCAACGCATTGCCTGTCGTTTCTCCGTACGGGCCGGGCGGTATCGATCGACGCAGGTCGGTACAGGTCAACCCGAACGCGGTAGCCCACACAACGGTTGATGGCGACAATCAGGGACCAGATGACGAAATAGATCTGCTCGCCTATTGGCGCATGCTGGTCAAGCGACGCTGGCTGATCATCGCTGTGGTTATCGTTGTCGCTGGCATCGCATTGATCCGCACCTTGCTGACGCCGCCGACCTTTCGGGCGACGGTGATCATGCAGATTGATCCCGATAACGTACAGGTCATGCAGGTGCAAGGCATTACGCCGATGCAGGGTGGCTATGATCCGGATTTCAAGCAGACCCAGTTCGAATTGCTGCAGAGCCGCTCGCTTGCCGAGCGCGTGGCTGAAGACCTTCAACTGGCCGACAGCAACATCTTCGAGCAGCTCCAGCCACCGTCCTGGAGCGAACGCCTCGGCGAATTGCTCAACCCTAATTCGCGCGTGAAGGAAGCACCGCTCGCGCCAAAAACCGTTGAAAAGACCGGCGATGCGAACGAGCAGAGTGCAGCGGGCGACGCCGTGCGAAAGCTTCGACAGGCGACCGGTCTGGTCCAGGGCGGCGTGTCGGTCATTCCGATTCAGGACTCCCGTCTGTTCCGGGTGAACTATGACAGCATGTTGCCGGCATTTTCGGCGCGGGTCGCCAATGCCTTGGCCGACGGCTTCATCGCCTCAAGCCTGGATCGGCAGTTTGGTGCTTCGTCGTACGCGAAAAAATATCTGGAAGACCAGCTCGCCCAGCTCAAATCACGGTTGGAGGAATCCGAGCGTTCTCTGGTCAGCTTTGCCCAGAAAGAAAACATTGTTCCAAATGCCGATGGATCCTCGCTGGTTGGCCAGAATCTAATCACTCTCAATTCTTCGCTCGCCGCTGCGCAGGATCAGCGCATTCGCGCCGAGGCCCGCTGGACCCAAGCCAGCAAGGTCAGTGGAGCCGCACTCCCAGCCGACATGCTGGCCGGTTCAATCGTGCGAACATTGCAGGAGCAGCTCGCGCAATTGCAGGGCCAGTACCAGCAGAATCTGCAGAAATTCAAGCCGGAATATCCGGAAATGCTGTCATTAAAAGGACAGATCGACGAATCGGCCAATCAGATCGCCAAGGAACTGAAGAACATCAGGTCGTCGGTCAAGGCCGAGTACGATGCGGCGTTGGGCCAGGAAAAAATCCTCGAATCCCAGCTTGACGAGCTGCGCACCCAAACCCTCGAAGCCGATCGAGGCAGTATCCAGTACAACATCTTGAAGCGCGACGTCGATACCAATCGGCAGCTCTACAACGCGCTGCTCCAACGCTACAAGGAAGTCGGCATCGCTGGCGGCGTGAAGTCCAGCAACATCTCGATCGTGGATCGTGCCGAGGTTCCGATGGGTCGCTTTGCGCCGAGCCTCTCGCGCAGTGTCCTGTTTGGCCTCCTTCTCGGCGGAATCCTGGGGGTGATGATCGCGCTGTTGCTCGAATACATCGACGACAGCCTGAAATCTCCGCAGGACATCGAGCAGCACCTGAAATTGCCGGTACTTGGCATCATTCCAAAGCTCGCCAAGCAGACCTTGGTCGATGCACTCGCTGATCCGCGCTCGGCGTTCTCGGAAAGCTACCGCTCGGTGCGCACCGCGCTGCAGTTTTCAACTGAGGAGGGCGTCCCCAAGATTCTCTTGATCACCAGTCCATCGGCGAGTGAAGGTAAATCAACGTCGGCGTTAACCCTTGCGCATAACTTTGTCCATCTAGGCAAGCGTGTCCTGTTGATTGAAGGCGATTTGCGCAATCCCTCGCTGCACAGACTCATGGGGCGGGTTAGTGATGTCGGGTTGAGCAGCTTGCTGTCGGGTGCGAAGACCTTCGCTGAGGCCGTCACAAAAACTGATAGCGAAAATTTCGACGTCATTCTGGCGGGTCCGTTGCCGCCCAGCCCGACCGAATTGCTGGCTGGCTCACGCCTGGTTTCGTTGCTGATGTTCGCGACCCAGAAATACGATCAGATCATCATCGACGGGCCGCCGGTACTTGGTATTGCCGATGCGCCGATTCTGGCCAACATCGCAGGTGGCACTTTGCTCATCGTGCGCTCGGGGTCCTCACGTGTCAGCTCGGCACAGGCCGCGATCAAGCGTCTGCGTGCGACGCGGGCGCGCCTGATCGGAGCGCTGTTGACGCAATACGATTCCAAAGCCGCCGGTTATGGCTATGAGTACGAAGGCTATTACGCTTACGGTGGTTCCAACAAATCGCTGGAGTCCAAGGCACGACGATGAGTTCGGACGCGCTGGAACTGGCTTTAGCCCTGCACCAGGCGCCGATTCGACGTTTTTCGTTGCGTGATCGACCATTGCCGGAAAATATCGACGAAGTCCTGCAGTTGGCGTCGGCGATGCAGCCGCAGCTGCAAGCCGCTGCGGCGCGGGTTTCGGAATCCGAGGAAACCATTGTCGAGGCGGTGCGGTTCTACCTGCAGCAGATCCTCTTCGAGCCGGGGACGGATGCCTATCGTATCTTTGGCGTCGAGCCAGACGCCGATTTCAAGCAAGTTCGGCAACACCACATCTGGCTACAACGCTGGTTGCACCCGGATCGCCGCGGCGAGCATTGGGAGGCTGCGCTGGCGACCAAGGTCAATTGGGCTTGGCAGCGCTTGCACAATGAATCATCGCGGGAAAAATATGACCACTCGCGCCAGCAATTTGTTGTGCAGGATGCGCTCGACCCGGCGACCATGGCGCCCGTGCAAGTGCGTGCCTGGAGTGCAGCCCCTTCCCGGCCCAGCCGCGACTGGCTGAGGCGGATGGTGGTGGGCAGCCTTCTCGCCTTGTGTGTGGGCGTGTTTTATCTCGCCTCAACGCGTCAGGATCGGGTGGATCCCGATGTTCTAGCCGCGCTTGCGGATGACGCCGGTTCGGGAATCCGGCCGCGATTGCCTTTCAACGGCGTTTCCCGCGGCGATGCGGAGCAACCCGCCAGCAATCCCGTCACGGTGACATCCACTTCAAACGGCGTTGACTCCGCGGCCGTGAAGGCTTCCGCCGTAGCACAGAGTGGGCAACTGGTCCCCGCTGCATCGGTCGCGCCCATTCCCGTCGACAATCGGTTCAAGCCCAAGCCTTTCCCCGAAATTGCGGGAAAATCCAAAGCCGCCCTGTCGCTTGAAGCGCCCGGACGTACGGGCGCGATGGCACCTCCGACCGCTGGTCCTGTCGCCGCGAGGCGCACAGCCGGTGTGGAACTCGCCCACCTGGCTTCGGCCGGTACGGATGGTTCCGAAATGTCGCCACGCCAGCGGCGCCGTGCTGCGAGGGCAGCTTTGCGAGCCAGCAACCGTGCGACGGCCGCCGCTTCCGCGCTTGAACCCGTCATGCCGGTGGAGGAGATATCTCTAACGAACGGCGATACCAGATCTGCTCTGGTCCAGGGAAACGCCTCGGCAAATGGCGACAGCGACACAGTTGCAGCGGCGAAAACGACAGGACTCGGCAACTCCAGCGCGGCGGAATCACAGGCCGCTGCCAAGGTCGCGAACACGGTTGAACAACCGATGCTGGTGAATGAGATCGGACGATCCGTCCCGGTTGGGCCTGACGCCTCAAACATCAACGCGCTTGCAGATGTCCCGCGAGCGGCAACGCGGCCGTCCGCGCCAGCGCAACAAGTGCAATCCGCAGCCGCACCGCAAACACCAACGGCCGAACTGGAACGCGCCACCCTTGTGCGGTTCGAACTGGCGCGGGCGCGTGTGCGCAGCATGGTCAGCTACTTTGGTAGCGCGAACACGACTCCTCCCACATGGAATGATGAGTCGGGCCGTACCACTGCGGCACGCGAACGAAAGGTTTTGCACCAGCGCAGTGGTGAGCTGGGTATCGATCGATTCGTGCTGGATCCGCCGGCTTGGCAAATTTCGCACTCAGCGGTCAGCCTCAACGCGAGCTATCACGTCAATGCAAAGCGCACCTCGGCTGAATCTGGTCGCTTGCGGCTCGACATGGTCTGGAAGCACGACAGTTGGAAGATCACTCATATTGAACTGTCGCCCGAGTCATGAGGCTGGCCGCGAGGATTCTAGCAAGCGCGGTAGTTCTGGCCTTGGCGTCGCTGGGCCTTTGGCGCATTCTGGCGACTGGCATTTCCGATCATCTCGCCACCAGCGGCCAACCGCGGCAGGCGCTCGACTGGGGCAGGAACAACCCGGCTGCGCTTACGGCGCTGGCTCTCGAGCAGGTAGGGCAAGGCAAACTCGACCAAGCCGCTGAAAATACCCGCAGCCTGTTGCGACGTGAGCCGCTCAACGGTCAGGGATTCGTGATCCTGGCCGCCATTGCCGAGGCGGGGTCAAACAAGGCGCAGGCGATGCAGATGTACGCCGCCGCCATCCGGCGTGCGCCCTATTCGGTTGCGCCACGTGCCAGGTTGGCGGGCGAACAGCTCAGCCAAGGAGAATTCCGGGAAGCGCTTGAAAATCTGGATGGGATATTTCGAATTTCCGGTGCGGAGCAAGCGCGCATTTTCCCGATCCTCATCGAACTCGCGGTCAACCCGGAGTTTGCCGATGCACTGGCATTGAAACTGGCAACGCAGCCAGTCTGGCGAGACAGTTTTGTAAGCAACGTTTTTTCGTTGGCCAGCCCTGAGCAATTGGCCGCGGTTCTATCCGCCTTGCAGCATCACGGTGTCCTCGACGCCGAAATGATGAGAAGCTGGATCGATCGCCTTATCAAGGACGGGAAGTGGGGCGAAGCCTATGCGCGATGGATTCGTGGAATCCAGCAGAGCGGACCGTTCCGTTTGCGTCACGTCCACAACGGTGATTTTGAAACAGCACCCAGTGGGGCCGGTTTCGATTGGCGCATCGGCGATTCGGCGGGAATTCTCGTCGATCGACCGGCCCGAATCAGCGCCGGTGGCAACCATGCCCTGAGACTGACGTTTCTGGATCGACGCATCGAGGCGATACCGTTGCATCAATGGCTGATGTTGGGACCGGGAACCTATCGACTGCGCTTCAGTGCGACGGCCCAGGACTTGCGGAGTGATCGGGGTGTGCAGTGGGTTATTCGCTGCGTAGATGGTAAGGAACTGGCTGCCTCGGACCTTCTTACCGGGCAGTTCGGCTGGAAATCGTTGGACGTCTCGTTCGACGTGCCCGCACGGGAGTGCATGGCCCAGGACCTATGGCTGCGCAATGCCGGGGCGGCTGCCGCCGGCAAGATGATTGGCGGCGCGATCATGTTTGACGATTTCGCGATTGAGCGGGTACGAGGAGACTTGACACCCCGCAAATGACGCGGTTTTGCAACTTGCGGCGGCAAATGAAAACTTACCGCGTTCAGAAGTAGGGCAAATTTGAATTGCATTCCCAACTAGAGTGCTCTAGCCTAACAGGGCCTAATTGGGGTTTTGGAGCTGGAAAATGAACAAGTCGATCCTCCGATCAGCAGCCTTGTCTCTGGTGGTCGCTTTCGCGTCCTTGCCGCTGTATGCGCAGACTGAGACGGCAGCCGAGGACGTAAAGGATGAGACGATTGCGAAGGTGGAAACCGACGCCGGCGTCATCATGCTGAGTGAAGATGGCGAAGAATTCGCGACTGCGTTGCCGGATGAGCGGGTCAAGGCCAAAGCTCGCCTGATGGTTTCCGAAGACAGTTCCGCAACCGTCGTCTACGACAATGGCTGCGATAAGGAGTATGACGAGCCGGGTGTATACGAGATTTCGCACGAGTGTGTGCTGCCGCTGGTGCTTGTTTCTTCCGGAGCCACCAAGGGCTGGGTTCTCGCCGGAACGGTCGTTGGCGGCGGGATTATTGCCTTACTCATCTCCGACAAAAAAGGTAAAGGCGATCCGCGTCCGCCGGTCAGCCGCTGATACGGATCTTCGAGTCTCCATCTGCCGTCAAGGTAGCTATCGATTCCCGAAAAAGGCTTGGCCCATGTGCCAGGCCTTTTTTGTGCGAGACGTTGCGATGATCCGGGGCTGCGAGTCCTGGATTGGGGGAACACGTGTGAGCAATGATAGAGGCGGCAGATTCCATGAACTCGAATGGAATTGCCACGGGGCGGGGAACATCGCATGAAAGGCGAACACGCGTTGCATCGAAGCGATCTCGTGCTGTTGGTCGCAGCAACCGCCTTGCTGTTGCTTTGTTTTGTATCCGGCGGGGACTCGGCGAAGGACAATCTGGGAATGATGGCAGCTCAGATGCTGGCAATCCCGCTGCTGATTATTGGCGCTGTCCGCGCCGCCCATCGCGGGCATCTTGGTTCGGCGCGGTGGAGCGTTGTTGCGGCGCTACTGATCGGACTTCTGCCCTTGCTGCAGTTGTTACCGATACCCGCGTCGCTCTGGAGTCTGCCCGCCGAGCGCGTTTCCCTTCTACAGGATTTGGATGTCGCGGGAATCAAATCCGTCGATCAGCGCTGGACGCTTTCGCCGAGCGCCACCGAACGCGATTTCTATTTTCTCTTGCCGGGACTGGCCCTGTTTTTCTGCATGCTTGGCTTGGGGCGCACGGCTTGGCGCCGAATGCTTGGCGTACTGGTAGCTGTGTGTCTGGTCAATCTTGCTCTGGGATTTGCCCAGGTAATAGCAGGGCAGGCCAGCTTTCTCAATCCCTACCCAGACTTTGAGCCTGCGATGGCTGGAGTCTTTGCAAACCGCAATCACCAAGCCGATCTGCTCGCCATCGGCCTGATGCTGGTGGCGGTGTTTCTGATCGACAACTGGAAAAAGGCACGAGACGGCCAGCGATCATTCGCAAGGGTTGGGGCGCTTGCACTTGTCGGCATGATCCTCGTTCTTGCTCTTCCGGTGGTTGGCTCGCGAGCGGGCGTCATTGTTGCCATGATCATGTTGATGGTGGCGTTGCTGACCTCGGGATTGCCTTCATGGCAGAGCTTTCGACGCAAGCCGGTGTTTCAGCTTGCCGCGCTGGGGACCCTGATCATCTTCGGTGCTGGTTTGCAGGCGGCACGGGCGTGGATGCAGGTGGATGTGTCGGTAGAAGGTTCGCGGCACACGCTGCTGACGGAAACCCTCCGCATTGGTCGCGACCATTCTCCGCTGGGTTCAGGCGTTGGCACCTTCGTGCCGGCGTTCCAGCAGGGTGCGAGTGATGCGGTGCCGCTGGATGCCTATGTCAACAACGCCCACAATGAATACGCCCAGTGGTGGCTGGAGACCGGCATTGCGGGATTGGCGCTGACCCTGTTTTCGCTCGCAGTGTTGATCGGCGCACTGCTCGCCCTGCTTCGCCAGCGGCCCGGATCAACCACACGAGTTGTCGGCATGGCCGCAATGATGGGGATCGGGGTGATCCTGCTGCATTCGACCGTCGACTATCCGCTGCGAACCCAAGCCATGTCGGCCATTTTCGGACTACTGGCGGGGATTGCCATTGCCGCCGCCACCTCGAGATCGAGGGCCACCGGAATGGACCATTCAACGCATTGACTATTCTCACAAAGATCTCCTTTGAAGCGGGTTCTGACGAGTTGGGGGTGTGCCCCGTTAGTGAACAGGAAGGCCAGTGACCAACAACGACATCCTCCGCAGTATTCGCTACATGCTTGATCTCAGCGACGGGCGGGTGCTGGCGATGGCGCAGCTTTCCGATTCGTCGCTGTCGATGGAGAAGGACGAACTGTTGGCCTTCATGAAGAAGGAAGACGATGCTGACTTCGTGATGTGCAGTGATCAGTTTCTTGGGCACTTCCTTGATGGGCTGGTGGTGCACTTTCGTGGGCGCGACGAGAGCAAGCCGAATCGTCCGATTGAAAGTCGGATCACAAACAACATTGTGCTGAAGAAGCTTCGTGTCGCCTTCGAGTTGAAGGACGTGGATATGCACGAGGTGTTCGAGAGCGCAGGCTTTCCGGTCAACAAGCCGGAGCTGACGGCCGTATTCCGCCAGCCTGGGCACAAGCACTACCGCGCGTGTGGCGATCAGATGTTGCGGAATTTTTTGAAGGGATTGACGTTGCGGTTGCGTGGGGAGGGGTGAGGTTTAGTTCAGGGCGCCGAATCACCCGTCACGCACGCATTAAGAGAATTGCCAAAGGCATTGGCCCACTGGACCCCGGCCTGCGTCGGGGAAACGAATTGTTGAGGGTGCGCTCGATAGTTGAGTCGTCCGTTCCAGAAAAGCGACATCGCCGCCGTTGCTTATGCTCTTACCGTCACGCCGCGCCAAAACGCGACTCGCCCGCGAATTTCGGCAGCGGCCGATTTGGGGTCTGCGTAGTACCAAGCTGCGCCGGCGTTGATCTGGTCATCGACAATGACATCGTAGTAGCTGGCGGTGCCTTTCCAAGGGCATGAGGTTTCCTTGCTGATTTCGCGAAAGTGTTCGCGTTTCAGCGAGTCTGCCGGGAAGTAGTGATTGCCTTCGACCACGACCGTGTCGGCGCTCTCGGCGATGACGGTGTTGTTCCAGCTGGCTTGCATGGATGCGTTCCTCTACCGGGTGGTTGGAGTGTTGATTGTGCCCGCAGTCATCGCCGGTTATCGAGCGGTGAGTTACACATGTCGCACCTTCTACAAGGAGACCGTTATGCAGATTGATCAGGGCAAATGCGCGAACAAGGCATGCAAGTGCATGGTGGGGCAGAACGAGAAGTTCTGTTCGGCGAGTTGTGAGAAGAAATCAGCAGCCGAAGAGACTAATGGCTGCGATTGTCACCATGGCGAATGCGATATGACGGTAGGGATTCCGTTGTCGGCAGTCGGCGGCGCCTAACCGCAGACTTCGCCCACAAAAAAGGCCGCGATCATTCGCGGCCTTTTTCATTTCAAGATGTAGCGATAGGTCAGGCGAGGCCAGCCTGCTTCATCACTTCAGCAGCGTAATCCTCGAACACCTTCTCGATGCCTTCGCCGACGGCGAGGCGATGGAAGGCGAGCACTTCGGCGCCTTCCTTCTTGAGCACGGCGCCAACGGTGTCGTTGGTGTCCATCACGTAGGGCTGGCCGGTCAGGGTGACGTCGTTGACGATCTTGCTGACCTTGCCACCGATGATCTTCTCGAGGATTTCCGGCGGCTTGGCGCGGTCCTTGTCGGTCATCTTGGCGAGTTCGATTTCCTTCTCCTTGGCGAGAAAATCGGCTGGCACGTCGCTTGCGCCAATGTACGGCGGGTTCATCGCGGCAACGTGCATGGCGATGCCACGGGCCAATTCGTCGGAACCGCCCTTGACCTCGGTCAGCACGCCAATGCGGCCACCGTGCAGATAGCCGGCGACGTGGTTGCTGCTGTCGATGCGGACCATGCGACGCAACTGCAGGTTCTCGCCGACCTTGGCGATCAGCGCACTGCGCGCTTCTTCAACGGTGCCGCCACCGGGGTAGGCTGACGCTTTCAGCGCATCGATATCGACAGCTCCGCTTTCCAGCGCAACATTGGCGATGGCGTCGGCGAAGGCGAGGAAGTTGTCATCCTTGGCGACGAAGTCGGTTTCGCTATTGATCTCGACCAGCACGGCCTTGCCGCCAGCCTGCGCCATCACGATGCGGCCTTCGGCAGCAATGCGGTCGGACTTCTTGTCGGCCTTGGCCAAGCCCTGCTTACGCAGCCATTCAATCGACGTTTCCATGTCGCCGTTGTTCTGGGTGAGTGCCTTCTTGCACTCCATCATGCCGGCGCCGGAACGCTCGCGCAGTTCCTTGACCATCGGGGCGGTGATATCCATCAGTTACCTCGTATGAAAGGTGAGGGCGTAGCTTCGGGCCACGCCTGGGAATTCGTTGACAGCGGATCGGACAGTTGCGGTGACGAGCAAGCCAATTCGTATCGATGCAGCAAGCAGATGGCCGCTGGTGCGCAAGTTTCAAGCGCTGGACCGTGCTGCTCGCCAACGCGGGCCAGCCAGTAAACCAATGCGGACGGCAGTTTGCCGTCCGCAGATGACTATTTAAAACGCTGACGAATTACGCGTCGGCAGCGGGCTTGGCGTCCGAAGTCTCAGCCGCCACTGGGGTCGTTTCGGCCGAAGATTCAACCGCAGCAGGCGCTGCTGTTTCGGGCGGTGCCGATGATTCAGCCGGAGCCGCAACGGCCTCGGCCGACGCTTCAGCAACATCCAAAGCCTTCGCATCAGCAGTCGAAGAAGCAGCACGAGCTGGCGGACCGGTACGACGCGCGCCCGAAGGTGCGCCTGGACGCTTGTTGTCAGGCTTGCGTGGACCCGGCTTGCGATCGCGATCACGGTCGCGAGAATCTTTCTTCATGACCGGATTGCCATCGGCATCGGTCTCAACGAAGTCGTCGCCTTCGGCAACGACGGCCGATGGTGCAGCGGCGCGGCCTTCCAGCACGGCGTCAGCGACGGCGCGCGTGTATAACTGCACGGCACGGATGGCGTCGTCGTTGCCGGGGATGGCGTAATCGACCAAGCTGGGGTCGTAGTTGGTGTCGACCACCGCGACCACCGGAATGCCGAGCTTGCGGGCTTCCTGGATGGCGATGTTCTCGTGGCCAATGTCGATCACAAACAGCGCGTCGGGCAGGCGATTCATGTTCTTGATGCCGCCGAGCGACTTCTCGAGCTTTTCCTGCTCGCGCTGCATCGACAGCAGCTCGCGCTTGACCAGCTTCTCGCGGGTACCGTCGGTGGCAGCAGCTTCCAGTTCCTTCAGGCGCGAGATCGACTGCTTCACGGTGCGAAAGTTGGTCAGCATGCCGCCCAACCAGCGTGCAGCGACGTACGGCTGGCCGCAACGGGTGGCGTCTTCCTTGATGGCTTCTCGGGCGGAACGCTTGGTGCCGACGAACATCAGGGTGCCGCGCTTCTGCGCCAGGCCGGAAACGAAATTCATCGCGTCGTTGAATAACGGCACAGTTTTTTCGAGGTTGATGATGTGGATCTTGCCGCGCGCGCCGAAGATATACGGCGCCATGCGCGGGTTCCAGTAACGGGTCTGATGACCAAAATGGACGCCCGCTTCGAGCATCTGACGCATGGTGACTTGAGGCATGAAAAACTCCAATGTTGGGCAGCATGCCATCATGCGCATGCAATACCCGGGGTTGATTCCTCCACAGATCCCCGGATGCGACCCTTGTATGGGCACCCCGCAAGCGGTGACGATCTGTGTGTGGATTCGGCACGATTGCCGTTACGATCAGCGGTTTGCCCGCCAATACGCGATGTCCGCGAACGGGAAATGACGTAATTCCCGGCCGCGTAACCGTACAATTCTATCTTGGGTGCCTGCCGCGCCACAAGCCATACCGTAGAGATTCCATGCCTGTAACGATCAAAACCGTCGAGCAAATCGAGAAAATGCGCACCGCCGGCCGCCTCGCCGCCGAAGTGCTTGAGATGCTGGTGCCGCACGTGAAAGCCGGCGTCAGCACCGAACAGCTCGATCAGATCGCCTACGACCACATCGTCAATCAGCAGCAGGCGATCCCGGCAAACGTCGGCTACAAGGGATTCACCAAGACGCTGTGCACATCGGTCAACCATGTCATCTGCCACGGCATTCCGAACCCGGGCAAGCTCCTCAAGGATGGCGACATCGTCAACATCGACGTGACTGTGATTCGCGATGGCTGGCACGGCGACACCAGCCGCATGTATTACGTCGGCGAGCCCAGCGTGATGGCGAGGCGTCTGGTGGAAACTACCCGCGACGCAATGCTGCTCGCTATCGAAAAAGTAAAGCCGGGCGCGACGCTGGGCGACATCGGCAACGCAATCCAGCGTCATGCCGAAGGCGCAGGCTTCTCGGTGGTGCGCGAATACTGCGGACACGGTATCGGCCAGATTTATCACGAAGATCCGCAGGTTCTGCACTACGGACAGGCTGGAGCCGGCATGAAGCTGGTCAAGGGCATGGTGTTCACCATCGAACCGATGATAAACGCAGGCAAACCGTACACGCGTTTGCTGCCCGACGGCTGGACCGTGGTGACCAAGGATCATTCCCTTTCGGCGCAGTGGGAACACACCATTGCGGTGACCGATGACGGTTACGAAATCCTGACGCCGTGGCCGACTGCGGCCTGAGCTCGCACGCTCTCACACAAACGCAGTCGCGAGCGGCGGCGTGACCATATCTGTGCACGAGGAGCACTCGCGCGTTGCAGTGCCTGAGTTGAGGCGGCTGGGCATGCCGATGCCGCGATCCGGCGTCGATGCCACCGCGAAGTTGGCCTTGCGCCAATATATTAGTGACCATGATCGCGACCTGGCCGGCGCGTTTCGGCGCGGCGTGCCTACCGCCGAACTCATCGGGTCACGCTCGCAAGCCGTCGCCGGTGTGCTGTCCTACCTGTGGCGTGCGCTCCTCGGCGACTTACCAGCGGCCACGTTGTTCGCGGTCGGTGGGTTTGGCCGCTCCGAGCTTTTTCCGGAGTCCGATGTGGACTTGCTGGTGTTGGCCGGCGCGGATGCCGACGAGCGCTTGCTGCATGGCATCGAGGCATTCTTCACTGCGTTATGGGATTTGGGTTTGAAACCGGGTCACGCCGTGCGCGATCTCGACTCCACGCGCGCGCTTTGGCGAGAGGACATCAGTGTTTACACCAATCTGCTCGACGCGCGATTCATTGCTGGCGATCCCGAACAAGCCGAAGCGCTGCTCGACGCATTGCCCGATGTCAGCTTCTGGACGCCCTCGCGATTCCTCGACGGCAAGCGCAAGGAACAGCAAGCGCGCCACAAGCGCTACGGCGGCACCGCCTACAACCTGGAACCGAACATCAAGGAAAGCCCCGGTGGCCTGCGTGACCTGCAATTGGTCGACTGGCTTACCCAGATCATGGCCGGACGCCTGCAACCGGTTGCAGCGGATGGGCTGATCGATGCGGGTGGTCAGGCCGCGCTGGAATCAGCACAGGCCGATCTCTATCAAATCCGATTTGCATTGCACCTGTTGGCGCAGCGACCGGAAGAGCGATTGGTGTTCGACCATCAACGTACGCTCGCCCGGGAGCTGGGTTACGACGACGGCGAAGGCAACCTCGCCGTCGAGCGGTTCATGCAAAAGTATTTTCGTGCGGCCAGTCGAATCGCTGCGATCAACGACGACGTGTTGAGTCGTTGCGCCGAAGCGCTTGCGCCGCCGGCAGCGCCGCCGGTTTCGCTGGGCGAAGGCATCATCCAGATCGGCAACGCCATCGAATTCGACGACTTCAACGTGCCTGCGAGAAAGCCGGAAGCAGTGATCCGCCTATTCTCGATCGTTGCCAGCAATCCTGACGTGATTGGCTTGCGTGCGGCGGCGAAGCGCGCCGTGCGTCACGCGATGGCCGATCCGGATGTCGACGTCGAGCGCCCCGAAGTTTTCGCTGCGTTTAGAGAACTGTTGGAAGGTCCAACCGATGCAGCGGTCGCTGCCATTGATGGCTTGGCGAAGCATGGCTTTTTGGCGCGATTGATTCCCGCATTTGCGCAGGTCAGCGGCCGCATGCAGTACGACCTGTTCCACGTCTACACGGTCGACGAACATACCTTACGTGTGTTGTCGTTCATGGCGCGCTTTGCGAATGACGATGCCGGGGATTTTCCTCTGCCAAGCAACCTGTTCCCGCGCTTGTCGCAGCCTTCGCTGTTGTTGTTGGCTGGCTTGTTCCACGATATCGCGAAGGGGCGCGGCGGTGATCACTCGCTACTTGGCGAAGAAGACGCGCGCGAATTCTGTCGACGACTCGATATGCCGAAAAGCGATGTCGAACTCGTCGCTTGGCTGGTGCGTTCACATTTGTTGATGAGCTCGACCGCGCAGCGGCAGGACATAAGCGATCCGGACGTGGTACGTCGTTTCGCGGCGGAAGTCGCCGACTGGGAGCGTTTGACCTATCTCTACTTGCTGACGGTCGCCGACATCAATGGCACCAGCCCCAAGCTATGGAATTCCTGGCGCGATCAGCTGCTTGCCGACCTTTACACATCGACGCGGTTTGAGCTTCGCGAAACGCGCAGCGAACTGCCGTTGGCATCGGATCGCGCACGCGTCTGTCGCGACAAGGCACGCGCCTTGCTAACCGCGCGTGGCATCGAGGCCGAGACCATCGACCGCATCTGGAGCGAGTTCGCCGAGCGCAGCTTCCTGCGCTACCGCGCCGAACAAATCGCTTGGCAGACCGAAGCGATCGCGACCGCGACCGATTTGCCGCTGGTACGCATTCGTCCGGTCGGACCGCGTGGCGCGACCGAAATTTTCATCTACACCAGCGACCGTCACGGTCTGTTCGCGACGGTCACCGCGATGCTCGATCGCTTGCAAATGAACGTGCTGGACGCGCGCATCGTCACATCGAAACTTGGACGCGCCCTGAACACGTTTTTCGTGCTCGACAGCGAAGGCCAGACCGTCACCGACCCGGAGTTGATCGCCGAGGCCGAACTGCGCATCGCCAACGCGTTGAAGAATCCGCCACCACAAGGTTTGCGCACGCGCCGCGTGATGAGCCGTGCGCAACGCCATTTCACCATGTCGCCACGGATCAGTTTTCGCACCGACGCCAGCGGTACGCGTACCCGACTGGCCCTGGTGTGTTCGGATCGTCCCGGCTTGCTGGCCGCTGTCGCCCATGCGCTGCGACTGTGTTTCATCACCGTGCACGACGCGCGGATTGCGACAATCGGCGAACGCGTCGAGGACTTTTTCGAGCTGACCGACGATGATGGTCGGCTGCTCGATGAGGCCACCGAAGAAAAATTGCGCGAGACATTGATCGCGCAGATTGAAACCGAGTCATTCGATTCGGTCCTGTCTATGACATCGTCAGCAAATTCCGCAGTTTTGTGAGTCCACGCATGTCAGACCGTTCCACACATTTTCAGCCCCTTATCGATGACGCCTGGGAGCGTCGTGCCGGCTTCGATCCGGCAACAGTCGACCACTCGTTCATCAATAGTCTGGACGAAATTCTCGGCCTGCTCGAGGCCGGCACCCTTCGTGTCGCCGAGCCCGACGGACAGGGTGGTTGGCGCGTTAATCAGTGGTTGAAAAAAGCAGTGCTGCTTTACTTCCGTTGCCACGGCAATCGCGTCGTGACCGGCGGCTCCGCGGCCGCGTTCGACAAGGTGCCATTGCGCTTTCGCCATGGTGAAGATGCCGAATTGCTACAACTTGGAGCTCGTGTCGTGCCCGGCGCTCTGGTTCGTCGCGGCGCGCATATCGCTCCAGACGTAGTGCTGATGCCGAGCTACGTCAACATCGGTGCCTTCGTCGGCGCGGGAACCATGGTCGACACTTGGGCGACCGTCGGATCGTGCGCTCAGATTGGTGCAAACGTACACCTGTCCGGCGGCGTTGGCATCGGTGGCGTCCTGGAACCATTGCAAGCCAACCCCACCATCATCGAAGACAACTGTTTTATCGGTGCGCGCTCCGAAGTCGTCGAAGGCGTCGTCGTCGAACGTGGCAGCGTGATCGGCATGGGCGTATTCCTCGGCCAGTCCACCCGCATTTATAACCGTGCTACCGGCGAGACAAGTTATGGCCGCGTCCCCGCCGGCAGCGTCGTCGTCGCCGGTTCGCTGCCCGCTGCCGACGGCAGCCACAGCCTCTATGCCGCGATCATCGTCAAGCAGGTTGACGAGCAGACTCGTTCCAAGACCTCAATCAACGAACTGCTCCGCGCCTAGATCGAGGCTTTGCGATTTCTTTTTTGGCTGTCACCACACTTGTAAGGCCTTTCGTCGGCCTTCCGCCCGCCACTACTATTTCGTGTGCGCTGATGCCGGGTGTGTCAAGCGTATGGTTCGGCTGCCGCCGACCCAGTAACTTTTCTCGCGCACAGAAAAGTAACCATAAGATGCGACCCGATGGCCTGTCGGTCGTGCGATGAAGTTGCACGACTGCGCAAGCACTGGCCGGGTTCGGCTGAAGGCACATCCTGTGCCACAGCCGAAGACGCGCGATCCATCGCGCGGCCCGCGAGCGGCTTTTTCGTCCAGTACTTGCCGACAGGAACGGGCGGGTGAGTCAAAGGCACAGCGCAGCTGCGCTGTGCTGCTTCTGACGTACCTCCCGATTCGGGGAGGCGAGATGGC
>JAYUYW010000023.1:0-7754 GCA_043752325.1 Rhodanobacteraceae bacterium
CCAGACGTAACAGACGAACGAGTTGAAGTTGCCGTAATAGTCAATGACCGCCGGTTTGTAGCCGATATCCAGCGCACCGTCGCCATTGAGGTCGGAGGCGTCGTTGTACGCTTCGTAGTAAATCTTGTGATCCTTGCCCATCACCAGCATGTTCAACGGCGGTTCGGCGACCTGGGTGAACAGCGGTTGCTGCGACACGTTGATGCCGCCGATAGCCGCCTGCGCGCTCACATGCGGGCTGACCGAAAGCCCCGCCATTGCAGTCAGGATCAGCGCGAGCGCTAAGGTTTGATTGGCGGACGTTTTCATGAGGGCATTCCCGTGGTGATTCAATAAACCTGGATGGTCTGGACCGAAGACCAGGCGGCAGTGCTGAGAGTGCTGCTGCCGGGATCCTTTTCCTGGGTGGTGAGGATGTAGTAGCGAATCAGCGGAACCTGTCCGACTGCCCCGCCGAGGCGTTGCGGGCAGGCACCGCCGCAAGCGCGGATGCGCGTGTCCGCCCAACGAGTGTTGTCGCCCAGGCGAGTCGCCCACGGCGAGGTATTGCCTGCCGCAAGAGGCAGTACGGCGGGATCGACAGTGTCGTAAGCCGCGAGCGGATCGCTGATCAGGTTTCGGCTCTGCACCATGCGACCTTCGGCACGCTCGAACGCACGTTGCAGCGCGCGGAAATTGCCGGACATGCGTTCCTGCAGCACGGTAACCTGGGCCGCTGTCACCGCCAGCAGGCTGAGCACGATCAACAGGATCAGCGCGACGAACAGCACGGCACCGCGAGACTGGTTTGGAAATGGAAGTCGTCGAATTTGCATCGCGAAGGCCTAGTTGAGTAGCCGATTGCGAACGGCGATGGTGGTTTCGTAAACCTGGCGCATGCGGCCGTCGTCAGTCGGCGTTACGGTGGTGCCAAGCACGTTGTAAGTACGTGCAGCTCCCGCCACTTGTCCACTTACGCCTGCGCGTTCGCTGCTTCGCGCGAGTACGCCGACGCGAACGCTGACTACTTGGCGCCAGGCGTCGTCGAGCGCAGCATCGCCAACGACGCCGTTGATCACCTGCGCGGCCGTGCGGTAGGCATCGATGACGTTGTCGCCATCAGTGTCAACACCGAAGCGAAGCAGCATTGTCTCGACGCCTTCAGCAAGCTCTTCGGGATTGCCTACCGGGGCCAACCCTGCTGCATCGCCGGCACGCTCAAAGCGGCGGACATACAGAGAAGGAACGCCGTTGGTGTTGTTGCGAACATAAAGACCGAGATATTCGGCGCGATGGATCTCGCCATTGAGCAGCGACGCGCCAACCAGTGGTTTGGCATTCAGGAACGCATTGGAAATACGAAAATCCCATGGGCATCCGCCCGTGCTGTTGCTGCAATCGATGACCGTTGGGTCGCGGTAGACGTTGGGCGCGGTCAATCCGTCGATCACCAGGTTTGTACCATTCAAATTGGCCTGGAACACATCGGCGGAACGACAGTTCTGCATCGCGTAAATCGCATTGGACGCGCCTGCGGTGAAGATCGGAGAAGTGTTGTTGGCAACTCGGACCGTAATCTGCAGATTGCCGGCGCCCTTGTCGAGGGCGATGACCGGAACGCTTTCCTCGCTGAAGATGCGCAACACCAGCACATCAGTGTTTGCGAGAGGTGGATCGGCGGAAGCGGCCGTTGCCGTGAAGTCAGCCGTAGCGGTCATCGAACCCACCGTGTAGGCCTCGATCGGTCGCTGGAAGCGATAGGCGGCACCGGTGGCTGGAGGCATGCTGCCACTCGTATCGGAAAGATGGTTGACGAAGCTGGTCTGGTTGGCACGACCGATGTCCGAGCCACAGCCCATGAAGCCGACCATGCGCACCGAACGCTGCAGGTAGTCCATGGCGAAGCGGCCGTTCTCCTGAACTCGTGACAAGCCTTCCTGCATCTGGAAGGTGACCCGCGATGCCGAGAAAATCTGGTACATGCCGAGCAGCAGGATCGACGAAATCAGGATGCCGACCATCAGCTCGATCAACGACAGGCCTCGCTGTGATCGCATCCGGACAGGTGTCGTTTTGAATGTTTCGATTGACATGTCAGAACCGTGTAGTCGTCACGAAAACAGTGAACTCGCCGTCGCTGCCGCTGCCGGTCCCATCCAGCGCTTCGCCCGCATTGAAGGTGGCAGCATCCGCAAGGCAACTACCGCCAGTTGCGGTGCCACCGGTGACCCATCGGGAATCGCCCCAGCGGATACATACCGCCACTTCATTGGCGTTGATGGGCGCGATCGCGCCGCGCGCTTGCGGCAGCTGGCAAGCCAGTTGCTGCAACCATACCTGGCGATCACGGGTCGCGACCGGGGTCGTAGCCGGCGTTCCGGTGCAGCTGAAGCTGGCATAGCCGTCGGCGTAATAGCTGACCAGGTTGGATCGATTCGCGCGCATGTTATCGAGCGCCATGTTGGCCAGCACGACAGCCTGTGAACGCATGTTGGCGCTCTGGTTGGTGCGGATCGAGAACGTTTGCAGCGCGGCGAGGCCGAGCATGCCGAAGCTGAAAATGACCAGCGCGATCAGCACTTCCAGCAAGGTAAAACCACCGATGCGGCGAGATGCGAGGTTGTTCATGGTCATGCGCATGTGTCGGGGCGACTGGTACCCACCCGGCCAATCAGGCCGATGGTCACCACGCGGGTTTGGCTGGGTCTGCAGTAACTGGCCGGTTTCAGGGTCAAGGTCCGTTCCGCGTTTGCCAGAACTTCTCCACGCGATGAAAACCGGACGAATGCGGTGTTTCCGGCCACGTCAATCGCAGCGTTGGCGACGCCGGTTCGCAAAACGCTGGCGGCGGTGACCGCGACCGGCGCACCGGTATCGGTCACTGTATCAACGAAGATCATCCAGCCCTGGTTCCATGCAGTCGCCGCACCGCAGGCGGCTGGCGTCCCGCTGCTGGTATCGGCCGCACAGATGGTGACGGGCCGGTTGCGCGAGATGGCTTCGTTGCGGGCCAGGTTGATCGCGGCGACGTAATCGTTCGCCTGCGAGCTGGCGCGATTGCCGTTGATGGTGTCGCGAAAATTCGGCAAGGCAATGGTGAGCAGGATTGCGGCAATGCTGACGGTGACCATCAATTCGATCAGCCCGAAGCCTTGCTGCTTTCGTATCGCGCTGCTGAAGGTAAATCGAATCCGCATCACGGCCCCACGGTTTCCCGGTTTCCCGGTTTCAGCAGCGACCTTACTCATGGTGTCGACCGGGTTGAAGCGGCGCGGTCACCTGTGGCGGCTATTGGCCGACGAGCGGTTCAGGATTGCCGTGCCGTGCTGCCCGATGGCCGGAACACGGCGATACCGCTTGGCGCCTCTTAGTCGATCACGCTCAAGCGCAGTTCCTTCGGTAACGCGAAGGTGACGTTCTCTGGCTCGCCGGACAAGTTCTCAACCTTGCCGGCGCCCCATTCACGCAGGCGCTCGACGACGCCCTGGACAAGGCTTTCGGGTGCCGATGCACCTGCCGTCACACCCACGCAACGCCGTCCGTCGATCCATGCGCGATCAATGTCCTCCGCTCCATCGATCAGGTAAGCCGGCACGCCCTGCTTCTCGGCGAGCTCACGCAGTCGGTTGGAATTGGAACTGTTCGGCGAACCGACCACCAGCACCACGTCGCATTGCTGACCGAGCAGACGAACGGCGTCCTGGCGATTCTGGGTGGCGTAGCAGATGTCGTCGTGGAGTGGCCCGAGGATCGCCGGGAAGCGCTCGCGCAGGGTTTCGATGACGACGCGGGTGTCGTCAACCGACAGCGTAGTCTGGCTGACGTAGGCGAGTTGTTCGGGATCGCGCGGCTGAAGCTTCGCGACGCACTGCGGTGTTTCGACCAGATGAATCGAACCCGTGTTGGCACTGCGCCACTGCCCCATCGTGCCTTCCACTTCGGGATGACCAGCGTGGCCAATCAGCACCACGTCGCGACCGGCCTTGCCGTGTCGGGCTACTTCGATGTGGACCTTGGTGACCAGCGGGCAGGTCGCGTCGAAAACGCTCAATCCGCGCCGGTCCGCTTCGCGGCGCACGTCGCGGGAGACACCGTGCGCGCTGAAAATCACCGTCGCGCCATCGGGCACTTCGTCCAGTTCGTCGACAAACACGGCACCGCGATCGCGCAGCCGATCTACCACGAAGCGGTTATGTACCACTTCGTGGCGGACATGGATTGGCGCGCCAAAGGTGTCGATCGCGCGTTCGACGATTTCGATGGCGCGATCAACGCCGGCGCAGAAACCACGGGGATTGGCGAGCAGGACTTGCATGCGTCGATTATCCTCGAGCTGACTCGGCTTTCCCAGCAAACAGGCTGAACGCGACCAGCGCGATCGCGCCGACGCAGATGGCCGAGTCTGCAATGTTGAATGCAGGCCAGTGGTACTGGCCGACGTAGACATCGATGAAATCCACTACATGGCCCAGTCGCGCACGGTCGATCACGTTGCCGATCGCACCGCCAATGATCAGCGCCAACGGGGCGGCATTGCGCCAGTCGCTGCGGGCGGTGCGTGACAGCCAGACAACCAGCACGGCGCTGACGACAATAGCGAGCACCGTGAAAAACCAGCGCTGCCAGCCGCCACTGTCGGCAAGGAAACTGAAAGCTGCGCCGGGGTTGAACGCGAGCATCCAGTTAAGGAACCCATCGATTACGGCGATGGGTTCGTACGGCTGCAATTCTGCGAGCGCAATCCATTTGCTGATCTGGTCGAGCACGATCACCACGGCTGACACCCATAGCCACGAAACTGCGTGGGGACGTGGGTGCTGCATCAGAACCAGCGCCGGGTTTCGCCCGGCCCCTCGATGTTGCCGATGCAGCGACCGCACAGTTCCGGATCATCGACATGACTGCCCACATCGGCAACGTAATGCCAGCAACGCACGCACTTTTGCGCCGAGCTGGCCACCGCGCTGACCCAGATTTCGCTACCAGCGAGGTCCACCTTGACGGCATCAGCCGGCTTGCTGGCCAGATCGGCGAGCGTCAGCGCCGACGTGATGAAGTAGAAATGCAAATCATTGGCGGCGTCGGCATAGCGCTGCCGGGTGTCGGCATCGACATACAAGGTGACTTCGGCCTGCAACGACGCTCCGATTGCGCCGCCGTTGCGCATGCCTTCCAGCAGTCGCGATACGGCAGTCCGAATGACCTGCAGGTCGCTCCACCAGCGGCGTTTTTCGACACTCGCGCCCGTTTCGGCAAGGCCGTCGTACCAGGTTTCCAGCAATACGCTAGCGCTGGTGCGGCCCGGTGCCAAAGCCCAGATTTCTTCGGCCGTGAAACTCAGGATCGGGGCCAGCCAGCGGACCAGCGCATGCAGGATTCGGAACATCGCACTCTGCGCCGAGCGCCGTCCCAGGCTGCCGGTCGGCATCGTGTAGAGCCGGTCCTTGGTGATGTCGAGGTACTGCGACCCCATCTCGTTCGTGCAGAAATTCTGGATGCGCTGGATGATCTCGGGGAAGTCGTAACGCCCATATGCCGCGAGAACTGCGGTGTTGACGTCGTGCGCTTGCTGTAATGCCCACTGATCCAGCTCCAAGCATTGGTCGGGGAACAGTAAATGTCGACCGGGATCGAAACCATCGAGATTGCCAAGCAGGAAGCGCGCCGTGTTGCGGATGCGCCGATATGAATCGGATACACGTTTCAGGATTTCGTCCGACACCGTCATTTCATTGCGGTAATCGGTCGACGCCACCCACAGGCGCAACACGTCGGCACCGAGCGTGTCGACGACCTTTTGCGGTGCGACCACGTTGCCGAGCGACTTCGACATCTTGCGACCGTTCTGGTCGACCGCGAAGCCATGCGTCAGCACTTCGTCGTATGGCGCATGGCGCGTCATCGCATTCGAGGTGAGCAACGAGGAATGAAACCAGCCGCGATGCTGGTCCGAGCCTTCCAGGTACATCACCTTGTATTCGCCGGCACCGTTGGCTTGCAGTTCCGGACGCGCGGCGATCACGCAGTAGTGTGTCGTGCCGGAATCGAACCACACGTCGAGCACGTCGCTTACTTTTTCGTACTGATCGGCCTCGTCGCCGAGCAGCTCGGCGGGGTCGAGCGCGGCCCAGGCATCAATCCCGCTTTTCTCGACGCGTTGCGCGATCCGTTCGAACAACTCGACGCTGCGCGGATGCGGCAACTGGCTGACCTTGTCGACGAACATCGCTATCGGCACGCCCCACGTGCGCTGGCGCGAGATGCACCAGTCGGGTCGACCGGCGATCATGCCGGTGATGCGTTCTTCGCCCCAGGCCGGAATCCAGCGCACGGTCTTGATCGCGGCCAGCGCATCGTCGCGCAGGCCTTGCTTGTCCATACTGATGAACCACTGCGGCGTCGCACGAAAAGCCACCGGCGACTTGTGCCGCCAGCAATGCGGATAGCTGTGCTCGAACTTCGCGAACGCGAGCAGACGATCGGCATCGCGCAGCACGTCAACCAGCGCGACATTCGCTTTCCAGATGAACTGGCCTTCCACGATGGCTGTACCCGGCAGGTAGACGCCATTTCCACCGACCGGATTGAGCACTTCGGCCGGGTACTTGTCGATCAGTCCGTACTCTTTACAGACTGCAAAATCTTCCACGCCATGGCCCGGCGCGGTGTGCACGGCACCGGTGCCTTCGTCGGCCGACACGTGGTCGCCGAGCAGGATCGGCACGATGCGTTCGTAGAACGGATGCTTCAGTTCGATCAGATCGAGCGAGAGACCCTTGCTCGCGCCCAGCGTCTTTACGTCGTCAACACCAAAACGTTCCAGCACTTTGTCAGCGAGGGTTTCAGCGACGACCAGCAACAGTCGCCTTCCATGGCGCGGCGGACCTTCAACCAGCACGTAGTCAAGATCAGGGCCGAGCGAAACGGCCAAGCTGGCAGGTAGCGTCCAAGGCGTCGTGGTCCAGATCGGAACCGCAACGATGGTTTCGTCATCAGCCGTCACGCCAAACTTTTCTGCGAGAATTTTTGGATTGATCGCGTCGTACGCAACATCAACTGCTAGCGACACCTTATCCTGGTACTCGATTTCGGCTTCGGCCAATGCCGATCCGCAGTCGAAGCACCAATGCACCGGTTTGAAACCACGAGTGACATGTCCGTTCTGAACGATCTTCGCCAGCGCGCGGAGCATGTTCGCTTCGAAGCTGGCGTCCATCGTGCGGTATGGGTTATCCCAATCGCCAAGGATGCCGAGGCGCTTGAATTCAGTTCGCTGCTGGTCGATCTGCGCTGTCGCATAGTCACGACACTTTTGGCGGAACTCGACCGCATCGACTTTCTGGCCGACCTTGCCGACCTCTTTTTCAACGGCGATTTCGATCGGCAGTCCATGGCAATCCCAACCCGGCACGTAAGGTGCGCGGTAGCCGGACAACAGCTTGGACTTGACGACGATATCCTTCAGTACCTTATTGACCGCATGGCCGATGTGGATGGCGCCGTTGGCGTAAGGAGGGCCATCGTGAACAATGAAAACCTTGTCGCGCCCAGCCACATGTTGCTGGATTTGCTGGTAACGCTGCGCGGTTTCCCAGTCGGCCAGCATCGCCGGTTCACGTTTGGCCAAGTCCGCCTTCATCGCGAAGTCGGTGTTCGGCAGGTTGATGGTGTTCTTGTAATCCTTGCTCACGGCTTTCTCGATTGGCGTGGTGACGCTATCGACCAATCAACGGCCAGCAGTTCAATGCAGGCTCCAACGACGGGACAGCGGTGTT
>JAYUYW010000024.1:0-3014 GCA_043752325.1 Rhodanobacteraceae bacterium
CTTGGTGGCGGTGGCGGCTCGACGCGGGTCGGCGTCTTCGGAGATTGCGCCAGCGCAAGGCCAGCCCACGGCAACAGCATGGCGGAGATGGCGAGAGGAATCAGTCGTTGCATGGCAGGTCTCCGTTGGGTGAGCGTTCGCAGCGAGGCTGGTTGCCGCGTCGCACGTCTGATCGATGGTAGCCGACCCTGCTGAACTTTCCCCGTGCCGCGTTGCAATCGCGCCGTGGTTTGGACAATCTGCGAAATCCCTCGCTGCCGGACCGCCGCCCATGTCGCGTCCACGCCTTGTCCTGATCGACGGCTCGTCGTACCTGTATCGCGCCTTCCACGCGCTGCCGCCACTGACCAATTCTGCCGGCGAGCCGACTGGTGCGCTGTTCGGCGTGGTCAACATGCTGCGCTCGATCATCAAGGAGCGGCCCGACTACGTGGCCTTCGTTGCTGACGCATCCGGGCCGACCTTTCGGGACGACCTGTTCGCCGACTACAAGGCAACGCGCGACGCGATGCCGGACGACATGCGCAGCCAGATCGAACCGATGCTGGCGATCGTGCAGGCGCTGGGTTTCACCATCCTGCGCGAAAGCGGTGTCGAGGCCGATGACGTGATCGGCACGCTGGCGCTTGCGGCCGCTGCGGATGGCATGGACGTGAGCATCTCCACTGGCGACAAGGATTTCGCGCAACTGGTCTCGCAGCAAATTACCCTCACCAACACGATGACCGGTGTTACGCTGGATGAAGCCGCCGTGCAGGAAAAGTTCGGCGTGCCGCCAAACCGCATCATCGATTTCCTGAGCTTGACCGGCGACAGCGTTGACAACATTCCGGGCGTCGACAAATGCGGGCCGAAGACGGCTGCGAAATGGTTGGGCCAATACGACACGCTGGCCAACTTGATGGCGAATGCGGACCAGGTCGGTGGCAAGGTGGGCGAAAACCTTCGCGCCGCGCTGGCGCATCTGCCTCTTTCGCGACAATTGGTCACGATCAAGACCGATGTGATATTGCCTGTCGCGCATACCGATCTGGTTCTGCGTGGGCGCGATTTGGACAGCCTGCGTCCGCTGTACGAGCGCTACGGTTTCACCGCCGCGCAGAAAGAGCTCGACGGCGACCTGCCGACACCCAACGAAACCGCAATGCCGAAACAGGCGGCGCGCGTGGTTGCTCCCGCGCCGGATCGAGCCGAAGTGGTCGACGCGGCCCTGGTCGGTGACGGCGACTACGAACTGGTCACCACGCAAGCGCAACTGCACGAGTGGTTGGAAAAACTCCGCGGCGCGGACTTGATTGCGTTCGACGTCGAAACAACCGGACTCGATCCGTTGCTGGCTGAAATCGTCGGCATTTCGTTTGCGGTGGAACCCAAGCACGCCGCCTACGTACCGCTGACCCACGACTATCCCGGCGCGCCCGCACAGCTTGATCGCGACATGGTTTTGGCCGCCCTCAAGCCGATCCTCGAAGACGCCCGCAAACCCAAACTGGGCCAGCACGGCAAGTACGACATCAATCTGCTCTCGCAGTACGACATCACCGTCGCCGGCTATGCGCAGGATTCGATGCTGGAATCCTACGTGCTCAATTCCACCGCCACGCGGCACGACATGGACTCGCTCGCGCAGCGCTATCTCGGTATCAAGCCTATTGCCTACGAAGAAGTCTGCGGCAAGGGAGCGAAGCAGATTTCGTTCTCGCAAGTCGATCTGGACACCGCCACGCGCTACGCCGCCGAGGATTCCGACATCACCTTGCGCCTGCATCACGCGCTCCATCCCAAGCTGGAAGCGGTACCCACGCTGTTGGACGTCTATACGTCAATCGAGATTCCGCTGGTGCCGGTGCTGGCACGTATGGAGCAGCGTGGCGTGCTGATCGATGCGGGCGCTTTGCGCCTGCAAAGCCAGCAACTGGGCAAGCGCATGGTGGAACTCACCGAACAAGCGCATGGCTTGGCCGGTCATCCTTTTAGCCTGGATTCGCCCAAGCAATTGCAGGCGATCCTGTTCGACGAACTGAAACTTCCCGCAAAACTGAAGACACCAAAAGGCCAGCCGTCGACCAACGAGGATGCCCTCGACGCGATCAGCGACATGCACGAGCTGCCGCAAGTCATCCTCGACTATCGCGGAATGGCCAAGTTGCGCTCGACCTACACCGACAAGCTGGCCGGTATCGTCAACCCGCGCACCGGGCGCGTGCACACCAGCTACCACCAAGCGGTCGCGGCGACCGGACGCTTGTCTTCGTCCGATCCAAACCTGCAGAACATTCCCATCCGCACCGAAGAAGGTCGACGCATTCGCCAGGCTTTCATCGCGCCCGATGGCTGGAAAATTGTCGCGGCCGACTATTCGCAGATTGAGTTGCGAATCATGGCGCACCTCTCCGGCGATGCCGGTTTGCTTTCGGCCTTCCTTGGCAATCAGGACGTGCACCGCGCCACTGCAGCAGAAGTGTTTGGCGTGCCACTGGACGATGTTGATCTCAGCCAACGCCGCGCCGCCAAAGCGATCAACTTCGGCTTGATGTACGGCATGGGTCCTTTCGGTCTGGCGCGTCAGTTGCACGTGTCGCGCGGCGAAGCGCAGGACTACATCGCCAGATATTTCACGCGCTATCCCGGCGTGCGCGACTTCATGGACCGCATCCGCGAACAGGCGCATCGCGATGGCTACGTCGAAACGCTGTTCGGTCGCCGCCTGTATCTGGACTACATCACCTCACGCAATCAGGCTCAGCGTGCCGGTGCCGAACGCGCCGCGATCAATGCGCCCATGCAAGGCACCGCCGCCGACATCATCAAGCGCGCCATGCTGAGCGTCGACGACTGGCTACACGGCCGCGAAGCCGAGGCCCGCATGCTGCTGCAAGTCCACGATGAACTGGTCTTCGAAGTCCGCTTTGACGCCGTCGGTGACATCGTCGACGGCGTCCGCGAACGCATGATCGCCGCTGCGACCCTCGATGTGCCTCTGGTCGTCGACATCGGCATCGGCGATAACTGGG
>JAYUYW010000025.1:0-3013 GCA_043752325.1 Rhodanobacteraceae bacterium
ACCCACGAGGTCTACCCAAATGGCATCTCGACCTCGCTGCCGTTCGACATCCAACTTGATCTGGTGCGTTCGATCAAGGGTTTTGAGAACGCGCACATCACCCGTCCCGGCTATGCCATCGAATACGACTATTTCGATCCGCGTGGCCTGAAACCTTCGCTGGAAACCAAGGCCATTGCCGGACTGTATTTCGCTGGCCAGATCAATGGCACCACCGGCTACGAAGAAGCTGCCGCGCAAGGTTTGATCGCGGGTCTCAATGCCGCGCGAGCCGTGAAAGGACTCGCGGCATGGACACCGCGCCGCGATGAAGCCTACATCGGCGTCTTGATCGACGACCTCACCACAAACGGCACGCTGGAGCCGTATCGCATGTTCACGTCACGCGCCGAATTTCGGCTGCATTTGCGCGAAGATAATGCTGATCAGCGCCTCACCGAACTCGGTTACGAACTCGGTTGCGTCGAGCCTGCGCGCTACGACGCGTTGATGCGCAAGCGCGAAGCCATCGAGACGGAAACAACTCGACTCGCCGCCATTCGTACCGATCCCAACAACGCCGTTGGCCGCGCAATTGCCGAGGAGCTCGGCGTCAATCTCAGTGCCGGCGCCAGCGCACTGGAACTGTTGCGTCGGCCGGAATTGAATTACGCAAATCTCACCAGTATTGACGGCATCGGTCCGGCGGTCGCTGATCGGCTGGTTGCCGAGCAGGTCGAAGTCGGCGTCAAGTACGCCGGATACCTCGAACGCCAACGCGACGAGATCGAGCGCAATCGCCGCCACGAGGACACGGTGATTCCGACTGATTTCGATTACGCCAACGTGCGCGGACTGTCCAACGAAGTGCTTGGCAAGCTGCAGAAAATCACCCCAGAGACGATCGCGCAGGCGCAACGCATCAGCGGGGTGACACCGGTGGCGATATCGCTACTTCTGGTGCACCTGAAACGCCATTCGCGCGTTGCTTAAGCTCTGACGCGTCAAGGCATTAACGGTGCAAAAAGCTCGGCAAGGTCGGCCTCGTCCAAGCTCAGCTTCTGTGTAGCACCCGCATCGAGAATGGCCGTCGACAGGTCGGATTTTCGCGATTGCAGCGCCTGGATTTTTTCCTCGACCGTGCCAGTGCAGATCAGCTTGTAGACGAACACCGGCTTGTCCTGGCCGATGCGATGGGCGCGATCAGTGGCCTGTGTTTCAACCGCCGGATTCCACCACGGGTCGTAGTGGATCACGGTATCGGCAGCGGTGAGGTTCAAGCCGGTGCCGCCCGCTTTCAGGCTGACCAGGAACACCGGCGCGGCACCATCCTGGAATTGACGCACGCGCTCGCCACGCTCGATGGCAGGCGTTTGCCCAGTCAACATCAAGTAACTGATCCCGATGTCGGCGATGGCTGGTGCGATCAAATCAAGCATTTCTGTGAACTGGGAAAACACCAGCACGCGACGTCCTTCATCAACCAGTCGCGTCAACATCTCCAGCAGCGCGTCGAGCTTGGCGCTGGACCGAGTGCGGCGTGCGCTTTCCAGCTTCACCAAGCGTGGATCACAGCAAACCTGGCGCAGTTTGAGCAGGGCATCGAGCACGATGATTCCGGAATGGCCCAGCCCGCGTTCGCGGATCGCGTCGCGCACGCGCTCGTGTTGCGCGAGCCGCAAGGTTTCGTAAAGTTCGCGTTGACCGGGAGCAAGATCGAGGCGATGAACCATCTCGGTTTTCGGCGGCAGCTCCGACAACACGTCTTCCTTGCGCCGGCGCAGCAACAGCGGACCGATACGTCGCTTCAAGCGTTGCTGGCGTTCCACGTCGCCGTGCTTCTCGATCGGATTGCGGAAGAAACGGGTGAACTGGCGACTGCTTCCCAACAGCCCCGGCTCGACCGCATCAAACTGCGCCCAGAGTTCGCCGAGATGATTTTCCAGAGGTGTGCCGGTCATCGCCAGTCGGCGCGTCGCTGGAATATCGCGAACCACTTGGGCGGCAAGACTGCGCGCGTTCTTGATCGCCTGCGCCTCGTCCAGCACCAGCAGCGAAAACTTGGCTTCGAGCAGGCGTGTGCGGTCGCGCGAGAGCAAGGGATAAGTCGTAATGACCAGATCGTGCTCGTCGATCGCGGCGTAGCGGGCCGAACGGCCGCTGCCATGCAGCACCAACACGCGCAGGTTCGGCGCAAAGCGCGCGGTCTCGTCGCACCAGTTGCCGATCAGGCTGGTTGGCGCGACGACGAGCACTGGATGAGGCAATCGTCCCCGCTGCTTTTCATCGACGATGTGGGCGAGCACCTGCACGGTTTTCCCGAGGCCCATGTCGTCGGCCAGGATGCCGCCTAGTCCCGCGTCGGACAGGAACGCCAGCCAGGCCAAGCCCTCGCGCTGGTAATCGCGCAGGGTCGCGGTGAATCCTTCCGGTTCCTCGGTGCGCTTCGGCAAGGCACGCAGTTCCGGCAGGCGATCCTGCAATCGACTGGCACCACTCCAGATCAACTGGACTTCTTCGAGCCTATCCAGTTGCGTCAGCGCGGTGCGGTGAATACGCAGACTACCTTTGGGTTCGACCTGCAACCATTCGAGCAAGGGCTCGATCAGTGTGCGCAGGCGAGCTAGCGACAAGCGCACCTTGCGCTGATCGTCGAGGCTGACCGCGATGCTGGCGTCCGCCTTCTCGCCCGCCTTGGCCGTAAGCGAAAACTGTGGATCACTGATCACGCGGCGCAGCACCGGCAACAGGTCGACACGCTCGCCATCCACATCGATGCCCAGCGCCAAGTCGAACCAGGCCTGGCCGCTGTCGACGAGGTCGCCATGCCAGCTGTCGATTTCCGTGACCCGATCGCTCGGGAACTCAGGCGCGAATTCAATGATGAAACCTTCCGCCGTCAACACGTCGATCAAGGCTTGCCACTGCTGTGGTGGCAACGGCGGGCGGCGTGCGTCGGGCTGGTTGAGCAGATCGCCTACGTCGACATCCGTCTCGGCCGCGCGCAATCGAAAACGCTCAAGATACTCGGCAA
>JAYUYW010000026.1:0-7698 GCA_043752325.1 Rhodanobacteraceae bacterium
TTCAACGCTCGAATAGAGCAATCGACTCGACGTGCGCGGTATGCGGGAACATGTCCATGACGCCGGCCTTGACCAGATGGAAGCCGTGTTGGTTGACCAGCGTGCCAGCATCACGCGCCAGTGATGCTGGATGGCAGGACACGTAGACCATGCGCTTCACGGATTTTCGCGGAAGGTATTCCAGCACCTGCGCGGCACCGGATCGCGGTGGATCGAGCAACAACTTGTCGTAATCGCGACGTGCCCAGTCGCTGTTGCGCTGATCGGCAAACAAGTCGGCGACGACGAACTCGGGGTTCGACAAGCCATTGCGCCGGGCATTTTCGTCGGCGCGCATGACCAGGTTCGACTCGCCTTCGACACCGACGATGCTGGCGACGCGACGCGCAATGGGAAGCGTGAAATTTCCGAGGCCGCAGAACAGATCGAGCACGCGGTCGTCAGGTTGCGGATCGAGCAGTTCGATTGCACTTGCCAACATCCGCCGATTCATTCCCGCATTGACCTGGACGAAATCGAGAGGCTTGAAGGCAATCTCTAGATCGTGATCGGGCAGGCGGAATGACAGGTCCACCGTTTCCGGCCACAACGGCAGGGCGGTGTCCGGACCCTTGGACTGCAACAGGATGGCGAGGTTGCAGCGTTGGCCGAACGCCGTCAGTCGTTCACGGTCCGCATCACTCAAAGGAACCAGGTGGCGGAATACCAACGCAACCGAATCGTCACCTGCGGCAATTTCGATCTGCGCAATCTCGCGTTTCGCATCGAGGCTGCCGATCAGTGCGCTGATGTCGGCCAGCCGCATGCCGACTTCCGGCAACAAGGTGTGGCATTCGCGAAGATCGGAAATGAAGCGCGGATCGTTCTCGCGAAAGCCGACCAGCGCCTTGTCCTTCTTGTCGACCCACTTCACCGACAAGCGGCCCTTTCGCCGATAGCCCCAGGGTTGATCGCTGATCGGCAGCAACCATTCCTTTGGCTCAACCTTGCCAATGCGAATGAAGTTTTCCGAGAGCACCTGTTGCTTGGATGCAATCTGTTTTTCGCTGGGAAGATGCTGCAAGGCGCATCCGCCGCAGGTGCCGAAGTGCGGGCAACGCGGTTCGATGCGATCCGGCGAGCGGCTCAGCAACTCGACAACTTCTGCCTCGTCGAAGTGCCGATGCCCGCGCACCACGCGGATGCGCGCACGCTCGCCAGACAATGCACCAATCACGAACACGATCTTCTCGCCGATGCGGGCAACGCCACGGCCATCGTGAGACAAGTTGGTAATGTCGACGTCGGCTTCGAGCCTGGGCCGCATTCTCTGGTTGGATCGGGACATAAAATCCGGTGGTGTTATTTCTGCTTCCAGGCGCCGTCGTCATCCTGGACGTACCAACCCGACTTTGCCTGCTGCTGCCATTGTTTGGCGAAGCTGGCGCGAATCCTGTCTTCCCAGGCGGCGTTGCCGTTGGCCGATGCGATTTCGCTGTAGACCGCCTTGCGGTCACGATTTTCGTCAGCGACTGCCTGGTTCAGGGCGGCGCGTTGTGGAAGCGGGACGCTGGCAGCATCACGCACTGCGACATAGCCGTCATTGCCCAAGCCAATCGCCCCGCTAGCCAGGTAGCCTGACAGCGAGCCGTCGAAGCGCTCCTTCATGCGCGACTGGATCGCGCGAATCTGCGGTGTCTGCACAGCTATATCTGCCTGCGCGTAAGCGCTGGAGACCAAAAGGTCGAGCAACATCGTCCCCGGATTTTTCACGGGAACCGGATTCTCAACTGGCGGGTCCGCCTTACTGGGCGCGCCGCTGATCACGTCTTCAACAAACTGCTGCGCCGCCGCGTTGACCTCGGCGGCAGGGAAATAGACATTGATGGTCACGCAGGCGGCCAGCACGCCGGACAGAATGAAAATACTCGCTGCAATCAGTTTGCGCATTGCTGTGCCTTCAGTTCGGAGAAGTGGTGATGGTGAATTATTCGACGATGGGTCCTTTGCCGGTCATCGCCTCAAGCACGCGATCGACAAAGGTTGGCCAATCCACGCGGCGCCGGTGGCCAACTATGCTGATACGCGGCAAGCCGCCGCCTTCCACAATAGTGTAGCTGTCGCCTTCTGTACCGACATCGACGCCGCCCATTTCGCAGACCGTATCGACCAGCTTGCAACGGATGCCGAACCGCTTGTAGCCGAATGTATCGACAACTTTCATCGCGACGTTTTGCAGCGACTCGGTGATCGATCCCAAACCGCCGCCAATCGCGGTCACGTCCTGCACGACTTTGTAGCTCATGCGGCCGCCGCCCTTCGTGCGCAGCCAGGCGTCGAAACTGACCGGGCTCCAATCGACCATTCGCAGCGTCTTGATATCGCCGTCGAGGCGACCGGTTACGGCGGCGATGTCGAACGCGCTGGTCAAGGGTGCGAGATCGAGTCCACGAATGTAAATGCCCGCACCAAGCGACGGCGCGACGCCGAACGGTCGCTCCAGCGTCACGCCGCTGATGTCGATCTTGCCGTCGAACACATACAGATTCAGTCCACCGTCCAGTTTAATCGTATCGCCGACGAGGCTGATGTCGGGAATGCCACCAGACAGGTTGCCAGGGAAGCGCGGCCAACCCAGGCGTTCGGACAACTGGCCCATTTCTATACCCGCGATGGCGAGGGCCCCGCCGTAGCGCTCGCCGCGATCTGATTGCGGCTCGGCCGTCAGTTTTTCCAGTATGAGTTTCCCGCCAAGCACATCGATCGGCACTTTTTTCGTTAACTCGATCGCGCCGTTGTTTGACGCCAGGGGCAAGGTGGCCGGGCCGAACGGAATGCGATAGAACTCCAGCCGCTTCCAGGCAATGCTGGTCGCCGGTCGGACCATGCCGTGGGTCCAATCGACCGCCCCGTTCAGGGTGTCTATCGCGAAGCGTCCTTCGGCATCATCGACGCTGATGCGGTCGGCGTACAGAGCGAAGCGCTGCATGCCGCTTGCGTCGAAGTCGAGTTCACCGGCTAAGTTGCCAGACAGGCGCATGCCGGCATATCCCTTGGCCGCGAGCCAAGATGCGCCGTAGCGATCGGCCGCCGTCGCCAGCTTGACTTCACTAAGTCGCAATTTCAGTTCCGGCAGCCACTTGGCCGCGGCGAGATCGAGTTTTGCCTTGGCGCGGAAGTCGAGTACGCCAAGATCGCTGTAGTCAAACTGGGTGATCGACCATTGTTCGGGGCCGGTCCGCTGCACCTGGACCGCAACGTCGACCGGCGTTTTTGGCAGCTTCACGTAGACGCTGTCGTAGAGCAGTTCGCCGCCAGTAATTTTGGCGGTGGAGGCGATCCGTGGAAGTCCGAACGGATCGGTGACCGTTAGTAGCGCGTTCGCGCTCACGCCAGCGGCGGCAATGGTTCCTGATACGTTTTCGTAGCCTATATTGCGCAGTGCGAGGTCGGCATCGAGCATCGGCGAATCGGCGCTTGCCTGAGGGTCGAAGCGCAAGCGACGTGCTTCGACGCTGCCGCCCGCGACGGCAAGAGTGGACGGTTTCATCAGCTCGATGGCACCGTCATTTGAGCGCAATTGCAGTGCGAGAACACCTATCTTCAAGCCACCGAACGCGACTGATTTCCAGCGCACGTCGGCTGCGGGCGTCTTACCTCGCGGTGCCCAGACGAATCGACCAGACAAGTCTTTCACTTCGACTTCGCCTGCTGGAAGGGCAACGTCTACACCAGACGTTCGCAGGTCGACGCGACTGACTTCGCCGTGGTCGACGTCCAGTTCGCCATGCACATGCCCGGTCGTCGAGGTTTCTGTCAATCCCATCTCCTCGATCACACGTTTCGCATAGCGTGTTCGAACTGCCTGCAAATCGAGATCGACGATTTTCGCGCGCAGGTGGCGAATTGGAGCAACAGCATCGGGATCGATTTCTGCCGTCGCGGTGAAC
The DNA here is from genome assembly GCA_043752325.1 of Rhodanobacteraceae bacterium. Classification (GTDB taxonomy): domain Bacteria; phylum Pseudomonadota; class Gammaproteobacteria; order Xanthomonadales; family Rhodanobacteraceae; genus Dokdonella. Next base: position 3,930 of record JAYUYW010000026.1, read on the forward strand.
GCCAGCACGCCTTCATCGGCCCAGTCCAGTTGGCTGAACTCCCAGCGCCCACCCTCCAGCGCCTGTGCTTCAATCGCCAAAGGCGACGGCGCGGTGGGCAAGTTGATCTGCGTGGTCGGCGTATCGATGGTCCCGCTGCCGACATTCGCCTCGAGACGAAGTTTTGGCAAATCGCCACTCGCATCCCAGTGCAGCTTGCCGTCGATGTTGATGTCATCAAGCGCCAGCGTTGTCCCCAGATTTGCATCAAGTGCGTCTCCCTTGAACTCGACGTCGATCGCGTCGCCGAAGCGCGCAACGACGCGCGCATCGAGCACACCGCCGCGCAAGCGCGCGGTAGGGAAATAGCGCCGCAGGATTGGAGCCAGCCATTCCATCGGAGCGCGTTGCACGTCGGCGTTGATGGCAACGCCAGCCGCGAACGGGAGATCGAGTCGAATGCTCGCGGCGTCGCGACTTAAAGTGATCGTTGCTGATTGCGCATCAAGTGATGCGGCCAGTTGCACGTCCTCGCCGACGGCGCCAGTCAACGGCCCGGCGCACTCACGAAGACCAGAGTCAGACCGCGAAAGCTGGCATTGCCAATCAACGGGACCGTCGAAAGCAATCGCATCGGCTTGGGCGCGATCAATCTTGACCGAGAGCGCATCGCCATCAAGCCCGAGCGAAAGCGTGGTCGCCACCAGTCCCGGCGCAGTCACCTTCTCCACATCCAGCTGCAGGTTTCGGGCGCTAACGGGCAGCGCAAGCAGCGCGCCAGAACACGCGCCCAGGCAAACGAAAACAAGACGCAGCGAAGGGATTGACGAGGTCGGCATGGGCGACCATTCTGACACCACACGCTTCCCTTCATCCATGGACACACAGGGCACGGACATGCTGCGTTTGCTCGTCGCGGACGACAACCCGATCACCCTCGACTTCTTCGCATCGGCCCTGCGCACGCTCGGCTGGCAAGCGGTTGCGGTTGCCGATGGCGGAGAGGCCGTGGACCGTGCGGACAGCGAGCGTTTCGACGTTTTACTGCTCGATGCGCGAATGCCCGTCCTGGATGGTGCCGCGGCCTTGCGAAAAATTCGCGCGGAGTCAGGAAAATCAATTCACGCGGCGGCGCTCGCAACGACAGCCAGCACTGATCGCGACACGCACGACGCCCTGATCGCCGCCGGCTTCGTCGCGGTGCTTCCGAAGCCGATCAGTATTGCCGACCTTGGCGACGCGCTGCGTCGATACGATCGCATCGACGGCGATGACGGGAATGTGTTTTTCGATGAGGCTCGAGCGCTCGCCGTTGTCGGCGGGGATCCCGCCGTGGTTAAAGCCTTGCGCCGATTGCTGCTGGACGAGCTGAACCGAGTGCCTGGCGAAATGGCGATGATGTCGCGCCAATTGAACTCCAATCAGCAACTCGACGAACGCCTGCACACTTTGGCGGCGTCGGCTGGATTTTGTGGCGCGGTCGAATTGGAAAACGCTGTGCGCGACCTGCAGGCCGCGCAACAGGCTCGGGCGGGATGGCCGGAAATCAGCGCGTCGTTGTTCATCAACCGTTGCGCAAGCATCGGCCGCCGACTTGACGACGCGATCGGCGACGACAGTACTGCCGCGTGACTTGCGGAACCAGACCCGTCATTGACTGTGACTATCGTAACGAGTCAAACAATCAATTTCATTTATTCATGGCTGGTGAACTAAGGTCAGCATTGCAATCGCCCGGAGTCGCGATCCAATCGGCGGTCCAATCAGACGGCGGCAACCCATCCACCCAACGGAGAACACCATGTCGAACGAAATGAAATGCCCCTACTCGGACGGTAGTCGCACCCAGGAGCGTGCGAACGCGCATTCCAACTCGGGATGGTGGCCCGAGCAACTGGACCTCGGAATCCTGCATCAGCAGTCCGAGCGGTCCAATCCCATGGGTTCGGAATTCGTTTATGCCGAAGCCTTCAAGCAACTGGACCTCGACGCCGTCGTCGCCGACCTGCACGCGTTGATGACCGATTCGCAAGCCTGGTGGCCCGCCGACTGGGGGCACTACGGCCCATTTTTCATTCGCATGGCCTGGCATGCCGCCGGCACGTATCGCATCGGCGATGGGCGCGGCGGTAGCGGCTCGGGCGAGCAACGTTTCGCGCCACTCAACAGCTGGCCGGACAACGGCAACCTCGACAAGGCGCGCCGCCTGCTCTGGCCGATCAAGGCCAAGTATGGTCGCAACCTTTCATGGGCCGACCTTTTCATCCTTACCGGCAACGTCGCCCTGGAATCGATGGGCTTCAAGACATTCGGCTTCGGCGGTGGTCGCCCCGACGTGTGGGAGCCGGCAGTCGACATTTACTGGGGCCCGGAAACCGAATGGCTGGACGACAAGCGCTACAGCGGCGACCGCGAGCTTTCACATCCACTCGCCGCGGTGCAGATGGGTCTCATCTACGTTAATCCGGAAGGCCCGAACGGCAATCCCGATCCGCTCGGTTCGGCCCGCGATATCCGCGACACTTTCGCGCGCATGGCAATGAACGACGAAGAGACGGTCGCGCTGACGGCCGGTGGACACACGTTCGGCAAGTGCCACGGCGCGGTCGATGGCCAGCACATCGGCTCCGATCCCGAGAGTTCCGGCATTGAACACATGGGCCTGGGCTGGATCAACTCGTTCGAAACGGGCCACGGCGTGCATGCGTTCACCAGCGGCCTTGAAGGTGCCTGGACCAACAACCCGACCCAATGGGACATGGGCTACTTCGAAAACCTGTTCGGCTACGAATGGGAGCTTACCCGAAGCCCTGCCGGCGCCCAGCAATGGAAGCCCAAGGGCAGCAGCGGTGACGGCACCGTGCCTGACGCGCACGACCCGAACAAGCGCAATGCGCCGATGATGACGACGGCGGACATGGCGATGAAGATGGATCCCGGCTACGAGAAAATCTCGCGTCGCTTCATGGAGAACCCGGATCAATTCGCCGACGCGTTCGCGCGCGCCTGGTTCAAGCTGACCCATCGCGACATGGGCCCCATCTCGCGCTATCTCGGCGCATTGGTGCCCAAGGAAGAACTGATCTGGCAGGACCCGGTTCCCGCCCTCGATCACCCGCTGGTTGATGCGACGGACATTGCCGCTCTCAAGCAAAAGCTGCTCAACAGCGGGCTGAGCACATCGCAACTCGTGACGACGGCGTGGGCATCGGCATCGACGTTCCGCGGCAGCGACAAGCGCGGTGGTGCAAACGGCGCGCGTATTCGCCTGGCTCCGCAGAAGGATTGGGAAGTCAACCAACCAGCCGAGCTGGCCAAGGTTCTGGCCAATCTGGAAGCGGTCCAGAAGGACTTCAACGACGCCCAATCAAGTGGCAAGAAGATCTCGCTGGCCGACCTGATCGTGCTCGCTGGCTGCGCCGCCGTTGAAGCCGCAGCCAGGAAGGCCGGCAACGATGTGGCGGTTCCTTTCTCGCCTGGCCGCACCGATGCTTCGCAGGAACAGACCGACATCGAATCGTTCGAACCACTGGAACCGATCGCTGACGGATTTCGCAATTTCGCCAAGGAGGGCACGGAAAAATACGTCGCGGATATGCTTGTAGACCGCTCCAACCTGCTGACATTGAGCGCCCCGGAAATGACCGTCTTGATCGGCGGCCTGCGCTCGCTTGGTGCCAACTTCGGCGCGGCGAAGCACGGCGTATTCACGGAGCGCAAGGACGAGTTGACCAACGATTTCTTCGTCACTCTTCTCGACATGAACACGAAGTGGGCGAAATCGGGTGAT
>JAYUYW010000027.1:0-17764 GCA_043752325.1 Rhodanobacteraceae bacterium
GCCGTCGGGATTGTTCGAGCCAACCTCGTGCAGGGCAAAGATGTGCAGCACCACCAGCAGCAGCAACACCAGCGGCATCGCGATCACGTGCAGCGCGAAGAAGCGATTCAACGTAGCATCGGCCGGGAGGTAGTCGCCCATGATCCACTCGACCAGCGCACCACCTATCACCGGGATTGCCCCAAACAGCGAGATGATCACCTTGGCGCCCCAGAACGACATCTGGCCCCAGGGCAGCACGTAGCCCATGAAGGCCTCGGCCATCAGCACCAGATAAATGAGCATGCCGAGCAACCAGACCAGCTCGCGCGGCTTCTTGTACGAACCGTACATGATCCCGCGGAACATGTGGATGTAGACCACGATGAAGAACGCCGACGCACCGGTGGAGTGCATGTAGCGGATCAGCCAACCCCACTCGACGTCGCGCATGATGTATTCGACCGACGCGAAGGCTTCCGCCGCACTAGGCTTGAAGTGCATGGTCAAGAAGATGCCGGTGAAGATCTGGTTAACCAGCACGATCAGCGACAGCACGCCGAAGATGTACCAGATGTTGAAATTCTTGGGTGCGTAATACTCGGAAAGATGCTTGCGGTAGAACGGAACGAAGCCAGGGGCACGCTCGTTGAACCAGCCTTGCAGACCTGTGGCGGCACGGCTCAATGGATTGGCCATCAGGCGACTCCCTCTGGATTGACGCCGATGGTGATCTCGGTGTCGCTGGCGTACCTGTAGGGTGGAATGACCAGGTTGGTTGGCGCCGGGACGCCTTGGAAAACACGGCCTGACATGTCGAAGCGCGACTTGTGGCATGGGCAAAAGAAACCACCCTTCCAGTTGGCGTCGAACGGTTCGGGCTTGATCTCTGCGAACAATTTCGGCGCGCATCCCAGGTGCGTGCAGATGCCGACCACAACCAGGATTTCCGGCTTGATCGAACGGAATTCGTTTTTGGCGTAGGCGGGCTGCTGGTCAGCGACCTCGGATCCGGGATCGCGCAACTCGGCGTCCAGCGTCGGCAGCACATCCAGCTGCGCCTTTGTGCGTTTGATGACCCAGATCGGCTGGCCACGCCATTCCGACATAAGCATCTGGCCGTCCTCCAGCTTGCTGATATCTACCTGGACCGGCGCACCTGCCGTCTTGGCGCGAGCGCTGGGTTGCCACGACTTGATGAAAGGGACCACGGCCACCGCTGCTCCGACGCCACCGACGACTGCCGTCGTTGTGGTCAGGAAGCGGCGGCGCCCTAAATTGACGCCATCATTGGACATCCAGCACTCCGCAGTTGCTTGTCATCGAGGTTTTACCGCCACGCCGCGCACGTTGCCGAGCCGACTTCCGCCCCTTGCCAGAACCATCATCGGCTGCTGCCAGCCCGGTCGGTCGACGGCCTTTGCGAACGCTGCGCCGTGGCCATCCCGCGGCCCCAAAACGGGGTGGCGTGCGATCGCGACAGTTTAACCAAGCGCCCGTGGGCATACAATGAAAGCGACGCCGCCTTACGGGCTGCTGGTCCGCCCGCGAGCAGTGGAATTGGCATCGCAAGAGCCACTGGAACCAGCTTCAGCGCGATTCGAAGAGCGTGGCTGGTATTTTGAGCATGGCCTGCCGAATGAACTTTGTTGTACAAGCCTTTGAAATTCAAAGACAAGGTACAGAAATCTTGTCGAACACGGCAATTTATTCATGTCACGTTGGTGGCAATTGGCGTCTGTGACCCAATGTCGCGCTCTGAGAACGATCAACCCCGTCAAACGAGCGTCCCGACATCCACTGGCAGTCCGGGAACGCCCTGAACCACATCGCCGTCCGGATCCCAAGCTGCATGCGCCAATCCCTGCCAAGACTTGCTGTATTCGTTGCCCGCTACGTTGTCGTTGGCTTGGCGATCGCATTCCTGCTAAGCGTTTTCGCGCCGTGGCTGGTTGATCGCATCCGGTTTGGTGACGAAAGGGCAGGCGGCGTGGCGACCGAAACGCGCGAATCGCCGCGATCGCTGCGCGATATTTCTTATTCTGCGGCGGTCGACCGCGCATCACCGGCCGTGGTGAACATTTACGCGAACAAGGTCACGCCCTACCGACAGACCCAGTTCGCCGTAGATGCACTGACTCAACGCCTGCTTGGAACGATCGTGGGCCCCGTACTGAAGCGCACCGAGCAGAACCTCGGCTCCGGCGTTATCTTCAGCGACGACGGCTATGTGCTGACCAACAACCACGTTATCACGGGCTCGGATGACATTCAGGTGATGATCGACGACGGCCGCGTTGCCAAGGCACGCGTGATCGGCAGCGATATCGATACCGACCTGGCCGTGCTCAAGATCGACCTCGACAAGCTGCCCACCATTCCGGTCGCCGCCCAGGAAAGTGGCCGCGTCGTGGTCGGCGACGTGGTGCTGGCAATCGGCAACCCGGTCGGCATCGGCAAGACCGTGACGATGGGCATCGTCAGCGCGACCGGCCGACAGCTGCGACTGTCAGCCTACGAGGATTTCATCCAGACCGATGCGGCGATCAACGCCGGCAATTCCGGAGGCGCACTGGTCAACTCGATGGGTGAGCTGGTCGGCATCAATACGGCGATTTACCCGCGCACGGCAACCCAGGATGGTCGCGGTGCCGTGCTGCCGGGGGCAGACGGGATCAGTTTCGCGATACCGGTATCTACGGCGAAAGCCGTGTTGGCGCAGATCGTCGACCACGGCGAAGTGGTTCGCGGCTGGATTGGTGCGGACTATGTCGGCGCGGAATTTGCCGGCGCGTTGAGTCTTGCAACCAACAACGTGCCGATGAGCTCGACCAGCGGCGTCGTAATCGCGACCGTCGCCGCACGTGGTCCAGCGGATCTGGCCGGGCTGCAAGTGGGCGATCGACTGTTGAAGATTGACAGCCATGCCATCGTGGACCAGGCGGATCTGCGCAATCGGGAAGCCGCATTGCGGCCGGGTCAGATCGTGTTGCTGGAAGGCGAGCGCGAAGGGATGCAATCGCTGGCCGTAAAACTTACCGTCGCCAAACGACAGGCTTCTGCAGTTACCGGGGCTTGATCGTCAAGTCGCCGCGCGGACATCCCACGCGGCGGTTCGAGAGTACCCGCGCTCAGCCCAATTCTTCGAGCAGCCGTCGTGCCTCGTCCTGCTGCGCGGCGTCACCTGCGGAAAGCACCTCTTCCAGCATGCCTCGGGCACCGTCCGGGTCGCCCATGTCCACGTAGGCGCGGGCCAGGGCGAGTTTCGTTCCTGACGCATCCTCACCGGTCAGGAATTCATCGTCGAGGTCGGATGCAGCAAGGTCGATTGGACGATCGTTGTCAGAATAGTCATCGCCGCGCTGCGTCGCGGTTTCGACCCTGGATGACTCGCCGAAGCTCGATTCAAATTCCAGCGGCGGCAGATCGAAATCAAAACTTTGCGACGGCGGGCGATCATCCATCGACACCTCGGTCAGCGGTCGACCCAACGGCGACGACCGATCAGCCATGGACGAGACGGCAGGTGACGGAAGCGGAAGATGGTCCAGTTCCGGCGCATCTTCGAGCGTGAATCTCAGCCCACCTGCGGCCCTTGCATCCAGCGCGTCTGCGTCGAGTTCGTCGAGACCGTCATCCATCGATGTCGATGGCTCATCGTCCAGCAGCAGCTCGTCGTCTGCCAAATCGATCTCGTCGGCATCGATTACCGGCGCAGGAGCGAAACGCAATTCATTGTCGGTGGCGGCAACGATAGGCGCTTCGTCGACAACGACCACGCCGTCTGGATCCACGAATTCGGATCGATCACTATCAGCGTCGTCAGTTTCTTCGAGATCATCCGCCCAGCGAACGCGGTCGTCGACGGGGGTCTCACCCACAGCGGACCAATCGTCGTCAGCAGCCTCAGGCGCGACGTCGGCCTGCGCCACAACCGTGGCGCTGAACAGTGGGTCGTTCGGCAGCAGGTCTTCACCCATCGCCCGAACCTGGACCCACTCCGCCTCCTTCGGATTATCAACGTACGGCTCCATCGCCAACGCGGCAGCACGAAATTCGTCGACGCGGTTGTCAGCGTAGTAAATGCTTATCAGCTCAAGTCTGGCGCCGAGATCAGCCGGATCTTCCGCAATGAGCTCGGCCAGTTGGCGTTCTTCATCCATCACGACGCTGGAGTTGTCGGTTGGCCGAGCGTCAACCGGCGCCATGGTTGTCGCGGCGCCAGACTTATCGGCGATGGAGTCTTTGACGACCACGACCGGGGTCTTGCGACGGCTTCGCATTGCCAAAAATCCGAGTAACAGCGCGATCAGTCCAGCGCCACCCAGCACGCGGGGATCCCGATACCAAGGCGTCTCTTCCAACGCGGGTTCCATCGGCACAACCGCCGGCTGATCCACTGCACCCGGGTTTTCGATCGGTGCAGCCGTGTCCGCAACCGTTGTTACTTCGCTGCCAACTTCAGGCGGTGTTTCCACCGCTGCTGCATCAGGGACTGTTGATTGTTGATCCGTCGATACAGCACCGGCTGCGTCAGTCAGACCTTCCGGAGTACCGGCGACAGGCGGCGACTCTGCTGCAGTTGCATCGGCAGGCGCCGATGTAGTTGCATCGGCGGGCGGCGCTATCTCGTTTCCGCCCTCGCTCCATATATCTTCCTGAGGCGCGGCGACAGACTCGGCTGGCGGCGTTTCAGCTATCGTGTCATCGACTGGAGCGACACTTGGCGCCGTTTCCGCGACCGCACTCGCCGCGCGCGAGGCCGCAGCCTGTTCGGCCGCCGCAGCCCGTTCGGCCGCCGCAGCCTGTGCGGCGACTGCTGCTTGTTCGGCGACTGCTGCTTGCTCGGTGACGGCTGCTTTCTCGGCGGCCGCCGCTTGTGCATCGGCATCTGCCTGGGCTGATGCCAACTTGCGCTGCAAGTCGGCGATTTCCGAGTCCTTCAGGTTGATCAGGCGTTCGTTGCTCGTCTGGATTTTTTCCAGATCATCGACCCGCGAGCGCAACTCGCCCGCCTCCTGGGTGCGCGACTGCAGTTCTTCGTTGCTGCGCGCAAGGTCGGCAGCGCTGGCGTTTCCACGCGCCGTACCGGCGCTGGAGCCGGCCTGCCCAGTCGACGCAAGACCGTCCTTGCCCATTTCCGGCGGTACCAAGGCAAGCCGGTCGTCACCGATAGGGCCGGAAGTTGCCGTCGAAAAATCCGCTTCGCCGACATTGCCTGCGGCGGAACCAGCGAGAAGGGTTGGCGCCGTAGGCTTACCGCGCCAAAGATCAACCTGAGCACGAACCTGGGCGGCTGCTTCGCGGGTGGAGCCGACGGCACGAATTTCTTCCGGCGACGGGATACGCAGGATCGAACCGCGCTTGAGTCGATTGATGTTGTTTTCGCTAAAAGCCTGCGGATTCGCATTCAGCAGCGCCAACATCACTTGATTAGTGCTGATGCCGTCATCGGGCAGGATCGCACGGGCAATTTCCCCGAGCGTTTCTCCTGCGGAAACGGGACCATAGCTGGTGCCGTTGCTCGCTGCGACCGACGGCGGCGACGGTTTTTCTGATGGAGATGGCGCTGGGCGAACGGGTTGGGGAGCCTTTTCAGCAGTGGCCTCCGGGACCGCGCGGGCTGGTGCGACCGCAATCGGTGGTGCAGTTGGTTCGGGTATTGGCAGCGGGGCCTGGACCGGCGCCGGCACGTCGGGCTCGGTGGCCGCAACTGGCGCGGGCGGTTCGGCGACCGGTTCAACTCTGACTGGCTCGGGGGGCGGCGGTTGAACTTCCGGTTGGCGTTCGACCTGCACCGGCTCTGCAACGGCCGCTACGGCAGGCGCGGTCGTCGGCGGGTCGAGCAGTACGGTGTATTCGCGAAGAACGCGGCCAGTGCTCCAGTTCGCAGCAATCAGGAAATCCAGGAACGGCGCACGCACTGGCTCGGTCGAGGTGACGCGAATCACCGACTGCCCGTTCGCACCCTTGACCAGGACAAACTCCAGCGGCACGCCGATCTGTGAACGTTCAATGCCAATCCGTGAAAACTCTTCGGCGCTGGCAAGACCAACGACGAGGCTCTCGGCATCGCTGCCGCGATCGACCGTAACCGGGATTTCCGCAACCAGCGGCTGGTTCAGGCGGGACTTGACCTGAATCTGCCCCAAGCCAACAGCCAGCGCATTACCAGCGCCCAGTGCCAACGAAATTGCCAGCGACAACACAAGCGCTCGTTTCATGAGCCTCCCCCGATGCAGAACAGCGATGTCGCGCCCAGTCACGGCACGACCCATACCACGGAAATGTTAACAACCCTGTCTTTGGCATACCCACTACTGCATCGCAAAAAGCAGGCTCGCCTTACTTACTGTCTAACTATAAGTCAGATATGGGACTGCACCAAGCATTCGGCGATCTGTACAGCGTTGAGCGCGCCACCTTTGCGAATATTGTCGGAGACGACCCACAGGTTCAGGCCCAGCGGATGCGAGATGTCTTCGCGTATGCGCCCAACGTAGGTGGCATCGTTCCCGGCGGCATGGGTGACCGGCGTCGGATAGCCGCCCGCTACACGGTCGTCGACGACAATCACGCCGGGGGCTGCTTCCAGCAAGGCACGTGCCGCGTCGGCGGTGATCTTTTCGCGGGTTTCGATGTGGATCGCTTCGGCATGACCGAAGAACACCGGCACGCGCACGGCAGTGGGATTCACTGCGATGCTGTCGTCGCCGAGGATCTTGCGGGTCTCCCAGACCATCTTCATTTCCTCGCGTGTGTAGCCGTTGTCCTCGAAAACATCAATCTGCGGGATGAGGTTGAACGCGATCTGGACGGGAAAGCGCTCCGGCTCGAACGGCTGGAAGTTGAGGATGCTCGCCGTCTGCCGTGCGAGTTCCTCACCACCGGAACGCCCTGCGCCAGACACCGATTGATAGGTCGCGACATTGATTCGCGTGATGCCGACGGCACGATGGATCGGTGCCAGCGCCACCATCATCTGCATGGTCGAGCAATTCGGATTGGCGACGATGCCGCGTTTGTTGTAGCCGGCCAGCGCTTCCGGATTGACCTCGCAAACGACCAGCGGAATGTCGTCGTGGTAGCGAAACTCTGATGTGTTGTCGATGACGACCGCGCCCGCGGCGGCGGCGCGTGGTGCATGGATTTTTGATACCGAACCGCCAGCGGAAAAGAAGGCGATATCGACGCCGGCGAAATCAAAGTCGGCGAGCTCGGCGACAACGATAGACTTGCCATTGAACTCAACGCTGCCGCCAGCCGAACGCGAACTGGCCAACGCAACCAGTTTGGCGACCGGGAATTTTCGCTCGGCGAGAATTGACAACAAGGTCTCGCCGACCGCACCAGTGGCGCCGACGATGGCGACGACGTACTTGTCTTTCTTGCTCATTGCGTATTACGACTCATTCCAACGGTGCTTGCGCCGCAATCCGCGGCGTCACAGTACCAACATCGCCGCATTGCGCACGATGGCGCAGCGCGTGATCGATCAGCACCAAGGCAAGCATCGCTTCAACGATGGGCGTTGCACGGATACCGACGCAGGGATCGTGGCGACCCTTGGTGCGCAGGTCGACCGGATCACCTTTGCTATCGATGCTGCGGCCGGGAACAAGAATGCTCGAGGTCGGCTTGAAGGCAACGCTGGCAAAAATGCGCTGGCCACTACTGATGCCGCCGAGAATTCCGCCGCTGTGGTTGCTGCGAAATCCTCCCGGGCTCATCTCATCGCGATGGTCGGTTCCCTTCTGCGCGACCACGGAAAATCCATCGCCAATCTCGACGCCCTTGACCGCATTGATGCTCATCAGGGCAGCGGCGAGATCGCTGTCGAGCTTGCCGTAGATGGGCTCGCCCCAACCCGGCGGCACGCCATCGGCAACGACACTGACTCGCGCGCCGACCGAATCTCCTGACTTGCGCAATGCGTCCATGTAAGTTTCCAGCTCGGTGAGCATTGCGGCATCTGGCCAGAAGAATGCGTTGTCTTCGATCACGTCGGCATCGAAATGACGCGGCGTAAGTTGACCCACCTGGGCCAGATGTCCCTGAATGGCAACAGCGTGATGTTGCGCCAGCCACTTCTTCGCAATCACGCCGGCGGCGACACGCATGGTCGTCTCACGCGCCGATGAGCGCCCGCCACCGCGTGGGTCACGGATGCCGTACTTCTGCCAATAGGTGTAGTCGGCATGGCCTGGACGAAAGCGATCGACAATCTCGCTGTAATCCTTCGATTTTTGATCAGTGTTTCGGATCAACAACGCAATCGGAGTGCCCGTTGTCTTGCCCTGGTAAACGCCGGACAGAATCTCGATCTCGTCCGCTTCATCGCGCTGCGAGGTGTGCCGCGTGCGACCGGTCGCGCGACGATCAAGGTCGCGACGGAAATCGACTTCGCAAATCTCCAGCCCCGGAGGACAGCCATCGACCACACAGCCAATCGCAACGCCATGACTTTCGCCAAACGTGGTGACGCTGAAGAGCTGGCCGAAGGTGTTGCTGGACATGTCCGGTCTAGTCGCTCAGACCCGCGCGTTCGCGAGTGCGCGAATCGCATCGGCGTGTTTGACCAGATCGCTGCGGTCGATCAGCAACACGCCCATCTGGCCTACCTCGAACTCGATCCAGTTGAACGGAACCTGCGGTAGCAATTTGACCAGCGCCTTCTCAGATTCGCCAACTTCAACGATCAACACGCCATCGACACTGAGGTGCTCCGGTGCGTCGCGCAGGATGTTCAACGCGAGATCGAGGCCGTCTTCACCGGAAGTCAAACCAAGCTTCGGTTCGTGGCTGTACTCATCTGGAAGTGCGGCGAATTCCTGTTCGGTCACATACGGCGGATTGGTGACGATCAAGTCGTAGCGCTCGCCGCCCAAGGCTTCGAAAAGATTGGACTGGATCGCGCGCACGCGACCACCAACATGCTGGAACTCGATGTTCTCGCGCGCAAGTTCCAGCGCGTCGTCACTGACGTCGGCGATATCGACCTGCCATTCCGGCTGGTGCACGGCCATCGCAATGCCGATGCAGCCAGAACCAGTGCAAAGGTCCAGCGCGCGCTCGATCGGGCGATCATCCAGCCACGGCGAGAAGCCGCTGCGAATCAACTCGGCAATCGGCGAACGCGGCACCAGCGCACGCGGGTCGGATTTGAATTTCAGGTCGGCAAACCATGCTTCGCCGGTCAGGTAGGCGACGGGCCTGCGCTCGCGGATGCGACGTTCAATCAAGCCGAGGATTTCGGTCTTCTCGTCAGCAGTCAGACGCGATTGTCCATACGTGGGCGACAGGTCGTGCGGCAGATGCAAAACGTGCAGGACCAGATGCGTGGCCTCGTCGAGCGCGTTGTCGTAGCTGTGGCCAAAGCTCAGACCCGACCCGCCAAAGCGGCTCGCGCCGTAGCGGATGTGATCGATGATGGTCGCCAGTTCTGCGGTCATTCGCGCGGTCGTCACGGTGTGCAATCAAAGACTCCCAAGTATAGGCGGCATCGCCTCGCTATACTCTGGGGATGATCCAAAAACACTCGAATGGTCGCGTTTCAACCGGCCTCATGATTGTCATCGCCGCGCTCGCAGCCGGCCTCGGCCTCTGGTTCGGCAACCGCTGGTTCAATCCGGAACCGCCGACACTCAAAGCCGCCCTGCTCTACCCGCAACCTCGCGAAGTGCCGGAATTCGAACTGCAACGCGCTGGCGGTGGCACTCTCACGCTGGCCGACTGGAAGGGTCGCTGGAATCTTGTATTTATCGGTTTCACCCATTGCCCGGATGTGTGTCCGACTGCGTTGGCAATCCTTAAACAGGCGTGGACACGCTGGCAGAAGGATGGTCGCGCGAAAGACGTGCAGGTCAACTTCATCTCCGTCGATCCGGTCCGCGATACGCCGGAGGTGCTGAAAACCTATGTCGGATTTTTCAGCCCCGATTTTGTCGGCGCGACGGGAAGCGACGAACAACTGAACAAGCTTTCGAAATCGCTGGGTCTGGTCTATGCGCGCCACCAGGGGGACGGCGGCGACTACTCCGTCGACCATAGCGCCAACCTCCTGATCATCGATCCGCAGGGTCGCCTCGCCGGCATGTTCCGCCCCGGCCAATACGATGCCGCCAATCTGGTCGCCGACATGGATAGTCTGATCGAAAAGGCCGCACCATGACGCCCTCCGTATTGCTGCAATACCTGCTGCCACATCGCCTGCTGACCACCGTCGTACATTGGGCAACGCGCTGGGGCTGGAAGCCGTGGAAAAACTTCCTGATCGACCAGATCGTTGAGCGCTTCAACGTCGATTTGAGCGAAGCACAAATCACCGACCGCGATGAGTTCGAGCATTTCAATGCGTTCTTCACCCGCGCCTTGAAGGACGGTGCGCGCGATCTGCACTCAGCACCGGAAGCGATCATCTGCCCTGCCGATGGCCGCATCAGCCAAGCCGGGCCCATCAAATCTGGGCGCATCTTCCAGGCAAAGGGCCAAAGCTACACGGCCACCGAACTGCTCGGTGACGCCCTGAGTGCTGAACCCTTTGCCGATGGCTCGTTCGCAACGGTGTATCTGTCGCCGCGCGACTATCACCGCGTCCACATGCCGCTGTCGGGTCGTCTGCGCGAAACCGTACACATACCGGGTCGGCTCTATAGCGTCGCACCGTTTGCGGTCCACGACATTCCGCGTTTGTTTGCGCGCAATGAACGCCTCGTCTGTCATTTCGATGGCGAACACGGACCGTTCGTGGTCGTGATGGTCGGTGCCATGCTCGTTGCCAGCGTTACCACGGTCTGGAGTGGTCTCGAAATCCCACCATTCGGTAAACGCATCGTTCGCCGCGACTGGCGCGACCGCAACATCGCCCTCGCCCGCGGCGACGAAATGGCACGCTTCAACATGGGCTCAACCGCAATCGTGTTGGTGCCCAACCGTGCCGCGCTGGTTGCATTGGAAGCGGAGCAGCCGGTGAAGCTTGGTGACGTGATCGGTGGTTGGACATCGACGAGCTCAGAGTCATCTTCCTGAAGTTCGTCATCCTCGCGTCTTTCAACCGCCGAACGGCTGGTCAAGCGGGGATCCATTGTCGTGGAATGATTTCGCACCGGACGAGTATGGTTTTTAAGCCAACGTGAATCCCGCCGTTGATCACCCGCGCTGGAGCCAGGCCAGCGAACGCCGTATCGCTGGTGATGGACGAAACCTGCTCAACAATCGCGTTGTCTACTTGCCGTTCAATGGCTATGCCGAACAGGTCGCGTCGATGTACGCGGGCATGGATCTCCGCCGCAATTTCTGACGACGCCGAGTTTTCCGACTGGAGCCGTCGCGCGAAGCAAGCCGTTCGTCTTCATTGCGTGTCTCGTTCCCGCGCTGCTGCTCGGCTGGAATGTCTACACGAACGAACTCGGCCCCGATCCCGTCGCGCAACTTTAGCAGACCAGCGGATCGTGGGCACTGCGCTTCCTGCTCATCACCCTCGCCGTCACGCCGTTGCGCATGCTGACGAAGTGGAACTGGCTGATCCGCTACCGCCGCATGTTGGGACTGTTCGCATTTTTCTACGCGACCCTGCACTTCGCGATTTATCTGGTCATCGACCTCGGCGGATTCTGGTCGCAGATTTTCAGCGAGATCGCCAAGAAGCCCTTCATCACCGTAGGCTTCGCCGCGTGGCTGCTGCTGATTCCGCTCGCCGCGACATCGACCAAGGCAATCATGCGCAAGCTAGGCCGCAACTGGCTGCACCTGCATAGCCTCATCTACGTCATCAGCCTGCTCGGCGTACTGCATTTCCTGTGGCAGGTAAAATTCGGCGAGAAGATATTCGGTGATCGCGCCGGTGATTTATCTCGGCGTCTATTTGCTGTTGATTGCGATGCGTGTACCGCGCTGGATCAAACTCCTCCGCCAGTGCCGCTCACCTGCCGCGCAGGCATACGCGTCGCGTCAGCCTCCACCCGAGCCCGCACCATGAATGCCACCTTTGGTCAGCGCCAACGGATCGAGCAACTTCTCCAGTTGCTTGCGTGACAGGTCGGTCATCTCCATTGCCACGTCAATGATCGGGCGGCCATCGTTGTAGGACTGCTTGGCGATCTTCGCGCCGAGGTCGTAGCCGATTACCGCGTTTAGTGCGGTGACCAGAATAGGGTTGCGACGCAGTGCGGCTTCGACGTTGTCGGGGCGAACCTTGAAACCTGCAATGGCCTTGTCGGCAAGTGCGCGGCTGCCGGCGGAAAGGATATGGATCGACTGCAGCAGGTTGTAGGCGATCACCGGCAGCTGGACGTTGAGCTGGAAGTTGCCGCTCTGCGCAGCGATGGTGATCGTCGAGTCGTTGCCGATCACCTGAGCCGCAATCATCGCAACCGCTTCAGGAATCACCGGGTTGACCTTGCCGGGCATGATCGAAGAACCCGGTTGCAGGGCGGGCAGCTCAATTTCTCCGATGCCGGCCAGCGGCCCGGAATTCATCCAGCGTAGGTCGTTGGCAATCTTCGTGAGCGCAACAGCCAGCGTGCGCAACTGACCGGACAGTTCGACGGCATTGTCTTGCGCGCCGATGCTCTCGAACTTGTTGTCGGCTGATTCGAAATGCGTTCCGCTCAATTTTCCCAGTTCAGCAGCAACGCGCTGACCCAGTTGGTGGTCGGCATTGATGCCAGTGCCAACCGCCGTTCCTCCCAAGGGTAAACGCCGCGTCCGTTTGAGCGTGTCGCCAATGCGCTCAATTGCACTGCCAATCTGTGCCGACCAAGCGCCGACCTCCTGCCCGAATGTCACCGGCATCGCATCCATCAAATGCGTGCGACCGGTTTTGGCGGTGTTCCTGAGCTCCCTGGCGCGCTTGTCCAACGCGACTTGCAAGTGGTTCAACGCAGGCAGCAATTGTTCGGAAGTGGCCAGAGTCGCGCTGACTAATATCGCGGTCGGGATTACGTCATTCGATGATTGTCCGTTATTGACGTCGTCGTTCGGGTGAACCTTGCAACCGGCCGCAGCGCACAGGTGCGCGATGACCTCGTTGGCATTCATGTTCGATGACGTACCGGAGCCGGTCTGGAAAACGTCGATGGGAAACTGAGCGTCGTATTCACCTTCAGCAACGGCAGCAGCGGCCTTCCGAATCGCGATGGCTTTCTTCTTCGGCAGATGGCCGAGATCAGCGTTCGCCTTGGCAGCGGCAGACTTGATCAAGCCCAGCGCACGAATGAACTCGCGCGGCATGGCCAGCCCGGAAATCGGGAAATTGTCGACGGCGCGTTGGGTTTGCGCGCCCCACAACGCCTTGGCGGGCACCTTCAGCTCGCCCATGCTGTCGCGTTCGATACGGAATCTTGTCATCGTTCTGCGCCCTTTGTTTCGTGAATCGATCCCGGCCCAAATCAGGCCAAAACCGCAGCAAGCCCGGCCGGCTGATAGAATTCGCGGCCCCTCGCTGCCATCGACCTTGATGTTACAGAACCTGCTCTACGTGGGCGCGGCATTCCTGCTGGTCCTGCTGAACGGTTTCTTCGTCGCCGCCGAATTTGCCCTAGTCAAATTGCGCCAGACCCAAGCCGTGTCTCTCGCGGAAAGGCATGGCTGGCGCGGCAGCATCCTGCTCAACGTGCATCGCAAGCTCGATGCATACCTTTCCGCTTGCCAATTGGGCATCACGCTATCTTCGCTGGGCTTGGGCTGGATTGGTAAGCCGGCCTTTGTGAGCCTGCTCGATCCGTTGTTTGTGGCCCTCAACATGGGGCCCGAAAGCGCCCACATCATCGCGTTCGTCGTCGCCTTCACGATCATCTCGTTCCTTCATATCGTGCTGGGAGAGCTCGCGCCGAAGACCATGGCAATCCGCCGGCCTGAGCAGATGTCGCTGTGGACGGCGGCACCGCTGTATGCGTTTTACTGGTTGATGTATCCAGCGATATGGGTCCTCAATGCCAGCGCCAACGGCATCTTGCGAGTGGCCGGCCTGGACAGTATCGACGAGCATTCGCATGCATTTTCCCGCGAAGAACTGAGACTGATCCTGCATGGCAAACGTGCGGGCCGCGATTCCGGCGAAGAGATCGCGATGATGAGCCACGCGCTCGAGTTGCCCGAACTGGTCGTCGGCGATCTGCTGCGTACGCGCGACCAGCTGGCCTACCTGCATGACGGCATGAGCCTGGACGAGGTCGTCGCCGAGTTCCGTCGCTCGCAGTACAGCCGCTACCCGTGGTTCGACGAAGACGAAGAAAATGTGCGTGGCGTCCTTCATGCAAAGGACGTGCTGCATTTTGTTGCCGCCGGCAAGCCGAGTGAAGACCTGCCTTCGCTGTTGCGTCCGGCCATCGTCGAACCGCTGGATACGCCAGTGCTCGACGTGCTCAAACGCTTCAAGACAGGCCAGACTCACATGGCGCTGGGCCAGGAGGAATCCGGCCGCATTGTTGGATTCTTCACGATGGAAGACGTGGTCGAGGTAATCGTCGGCGACATCCAGGACGAGCAGCGTCGCAACACACCCAGTTCACCGCAACGCGCCAGCGATGGCTCGTTCACGCTGTCGGGTGGCACGCCGATTTACCGCTTGGAACGCTTGTTGGAACGTGACATCGAATCACCCGACGACGTGAATTCGATTGGCGGCCTGATCATCCATCGCCTGGAGCGCCTGCCCAGCGAAGGTGAGCGGTTGGTCTTCGAAGGCTTTGACCTCACCGTGATGACGATGCAAGGCGCACGCGCGCAGGTTATCGCCGTGCATCCACATCGCCCGTCCTGATTTCTTCGAGACCGCCATGACCCACGCCCTGCTCGCCCTTTCGCCGCTGGATGGTCGCTATGCATCGCGAATGGACGCGCTGCGACCGATCTTCAGCGAGTTCGGATTGATGCAGCGGCGCGTGCATGTCGAAGTGCAGTGGTTGCTCGCACTCGCTGCGGAACCCGGCATTGCCGAAGTGTCGGCTTTGTCGGATCGCGCGCGAGATGCCTTGCTCGCGATTGCCAGTGAGTTTTCGGAGAGCGATGGCGAGCGCATCAAAGCGATCGAGAGCACCACCAACCACGACGTCAAGGCGATCGAATATTTCCTCAAGGAACGCATTGCCGGAGACGCCGAGCTCGGCAAAGCAAGCGAGTTCGTCCACTTCGCCTGCACCAGTGAGGACATCAACAACCTTGCCTATGCGCTGATGCTGCGCGACGCACGCGATGGCGTGTTGCTGCCCGCGCTGGACCGCGTGATCGCGTCGCTGCGCGAGCTCGCTCACGCGCAAGCGGCGCAACCGATGTTGTCGCGCACGCATGGCCAAACTGCATCGCCAACCACGCTGGGCAAGGAAATCGCCAACGTGGTCGCCCGCCTTCAACGCCAGCGAATGCAGATCGCGAACGTGGAACTGACTGGCAAACTCAATGGCGCCGTCGGCAACTACAACGCGCATGTCATCGCCTACCCTGACATTGATTGGCCCGCGCTTGCGCAGCGCTTCGTCGAAAGCCTGGGCCTTGCGTTCAACCCGTACACCACACAAATCGAGCCGCACGATTGCATCGCCGAAATCGGCGACGCGATGCGCCGCGCCAATACCATTCTGGTCGATCTGTCGCGCGACATCTGGGGCTACATCTCGCTCGGCTACTTCGGCCAGCGTGTGAAGGATGGTGAGATCGGATCGTCGACCATGCCGCACAAGGTCAATCCGATCGACTTCGAAAATGCCGAAGGCAATTTCGGCCTTGCCAATGCATTGTTCGAACACTTCAGCGCCAAACTGCCGATCAGCCGCTGGCAACGCGACCTCACGGATTCCACGGTGCTGCGTGCACTTGGCACGGCGTTTGGCCATACCCAGGTTGCTTTGGATTCGCTGGCCAATGGATTGTCCAAACTCACCGTGAATTCGAAGCGCCTCGGCGACGATCTTGATGGCGCGTGGGAAGTCCTGGCAGAAGCGGTGCAGACGGTTATGCGCAGGCATGGCTTGCCGAATCCTTACGAGCAGTTGAAGGCACTGACCCGCGGCCATGGCATCACCGAGGCGTCGATGAGCGAATTCATCCAGTCGCTCGATCTTCCCGATGCCGACAAGCAGCGCCTGCTCGAGCTGACTCCGGCCACCTACACCGGCGTTGCCGAACAGCTCGCACGCTCGATCTGATCGATTACACAGCTCGCACGCTCGATCTGATCGATTACTTCGCCGCGGTGTGATTTTTCCCGCTGAGCCGCGAATCATGTTGGTGTACCGCAAATCGGGCCCACCATGGAATGCAGCATTGAAATGAGCAGCGAGTCGACCCAACAGCGCTTTGCCGCCTTGCTGGACGAGCATCACAAGATCGTCTTCAAAGTGGCGAACATCTACGCCAACGGCGTCGACGACCGCGCCGATCTGGCCCAGGAGATTTCCGCGCAGTTGTGGCGCGCGTTTCCCAAGTACGACGCGCAACGCTCGTTCTCGACCTGGATGTACCGCATCGCTCTGAACGTTGGAATCTCGTTCCTGCGCAGCCATGCCCGCCATGCCGAAAATGCTGTAGCGCTCGATGAAACCCTGCACGACTGTGCCGATGACAATGCCGCCGACCCGTCAGCGGAACAACAGTTGCGCCTGCTGGATGGCTTCATCGCAAAGCTGGCACCGCTGGACCGCGCCTTGCTGTTGCTCTATCTCGAAGACCATCGCCAAGCGCAGATTGCCGACATTTTCGGCATTAGTGAAAGCAACGTCGCAACCAAGGTTTCGCGCCTCAAGCAACGCATCCGCAACCACATTGGCAACTAACAGAGACAGCAATGGAAACGACCATGGAAATCGACGAACTCAAAGCTGCCTGGCAAACTTTCAACCGCCGCCTCGATCAGCACGATCGCATCAACCTGCTGCTGTTGACCGAACAACGCATGGCGAGGGTAAAGTCACGATTGCGTCCGCTGTTCTTTGGCCAGCTCGTCCAGATTCTCAGTGGAATACTGATGATCGCGTTGGGCGTTAGCGTTTGGAGCAGCCATCGCGAGATGCCCAGCATGTTTATCTCGGGACTGATCGTGCACATCTATGGCGTGGCGACGATCATCATTGCCGGTATCACGCTGGGTATGATTGGCGCCATCAACGATGCCGCGCCGGTGCTGGAAATCCAGAAGCGACTCGCTCGGCTACGCACGTTCTATATTCGCGGCGGAATGGCAGTTGGACTGGCTTGGTGGCTGTTGTGGATTCCGTTCGTCGCGACGTTTTTCTACTGGTTGTCAGGCATTAATATCCTGGAACGTGCGCCAGGCGTTGCGGAGATCGGCATCGCCATCGGCGTGGTCGGATTGGCGGCAACCTGGATATTCCACCGCTGGGCACGCAACCCGCAACGACCGCGCCTCGCGAAATTCCTCGACAACAGCATGACCGGCAGCAGCCTGCGCAAGGCGCGTGAGGAGCTGGATGTGTTGAACGAATTCGAGCGCGACTGATCGAGAGATCAGCGAACACGCGCCGCTCGCCAGATGTTCCATGTCGTGATCATCGACAGTTTCGGCAACTGGCGCACGAGTTCCGCGATTGGATCTTCGGCTCGGCTCGCCTTGTGCGCACGCGCGCGGTCAGCGAGCAGGCTCGCATGATTGACGAGTGCAAGTTGCGTGTCACTCGTTGCAAGTTGGTCGAACGCAATAGCGATGGCCTGCAGCTGTTCCCCCGCTGCGCGACGACGTTCGGGGCTGTCGACATCCATTTCATCCCGCCGCAATCGATGCCGCGCCAATGCATCCAGCGGCAAGGCAAGGTGGCCGCCTTCGAGCACCCTT
>JAYUYW010000028.1:0-7622 GCA_043752325.1 Rhodanobacteraceae bacterium
GCGCTGCGCATGGGCCAGCCTGGCGACTTGTTGTTGATCTTCGCCGACGCGTTGGTGCGGTCGTGGAAACAGATCATCAAATTCCGTCCGGATGGCAGCGCTGAACCAACCGCCATGCCGACTCCGGCGGTGGAGCAGACGCCGGCTGATCGCGGTGTGGAGGAAGGAATCATGGCGGCGATGGAAGGAGTGATTCGCGATGAACGTGGTCTGGTGATGGCGCGCGAGAGCGATGACTGAGTGCCATGACTGAGCCGTTCGATGACTCGCGTCGGCTGACCGGCAGCAACGTCTACTTCGCCGAGTCCGGTGCCGCGCTGGAAACGGTGGGCATCGACGTCGATGAAGACTTCATCGAGCGTTGGCGTACGCGCATCACGACCGCTCGTGTATGGCTAGCCTGGCCGGACGGACCGATCCACACGCGCATTCACGCCAGCGGCGCAACGCTCGCGTTTGCCGCGCCCCTGGATCAGTTGCTCGCTGCGACCGAGGTCAACGAGTGGGCGTTGTTATCTACGCTAGTAGGTGCTGATTCGCTAGGTAACATCCGGTTCGCTCCCGGTCACGCCGCGTGTTGGGATGACCAGCTCGCGAAGCACATATTGCGCGCTCTGGCTGCCGACGAAGCCGATCCGCAACTGGCCGACTTGATCGCTGCCGCGCACGCAAGAAAGTTGCCCGCGTTGCCCGGCGAAGACGTACTGACGCTAGGCGCAGGAACCGGCGCAAAAAGTTGGCCGCTTGAAGCACTGCCGGCTGTAGATGACGTGCCTTGGTCGGAATTGCACGCGATTCCGCTCGCCATCGTTACCGGTTCCAACGGCAAGACAACTTCCGTTCGCCTGCTGGCGGCGATGGCGAAGCAGAACGGGCGCAGCGTCGCGCACAGCTGCACCGATGGCTTGTTTGTCGATGGCGTCGCAATTGATTCCGGTGATTTTTCCGGTCCAGTTGGCGCGCGCACTGTGTTGCGTCAGCCCGGCATCGAAACCGCCATTCTTGAAACCGCGCGCGGCGGATTGTTGCGACGTGGCCTTGCCGTCGCACGCGCTGATGTCGCACTGGTCAGCAATGTCAGCGCCGATCACTACGGGGAATATGGCATCCACGAACTCGCCGACCTTGCTGCGGCGAAGCTCACTGTGGCCCGGTCGGTCGATCCCGATGGCCTGCTGGTTCTCAACGCAGATGACGCGCTGTTGCGCAAGCTTGGTCCGGCGACCACGCGCGGCCGCATCGGCTGGTTCTCGCTCGACGACAACGATGCCTTGCTGTCTTCCCATCGCGAGGCAGGAGGCAGCACCTGCGCAATGGTCGAAGGCCATCTATGGTTGAGCGTCGATGGCGCGCGCCACGATCTTGGCGAAGTCGCCGCGATGCCGCTCAGCGTCGATGGCAGCGCACGCTACAACATCGCCAATCTTGCCGGTGCGGCGCTGGCCGCTACCGCTCTCGGCGTGTCACTCGACGCGATTCGTGCCGTTCTGCACCGCTTTGGCAGCGACAACGACGATAACCCCGGCCGTCTCGAACGTTGGTCGCTCGGCGGTGTTTCGGTTTGGGTCGACTACGCCCACAACCCGGACGGCTTGGCCAGCCTGCTCGACGTCGCCACCGCTCGCCAAGGCGATGGTAGGCTCGGCCTGGTCCTCGGCCAGGCCGGCAATCGCGAAAACAAAGACATCCTCGAACTGGGTCGCGTCGCTGCACGCTACAAGCCCGCCCGCGTGATCCTGAAAGACATGCTCGGCATGGAACGTGGCCGAACCTCAGGGGAAGTCGCCGCCATTCTGCGCACTTCACTGATTGAAGGCGGCGTTGCCGATGACGCGCTGATCTTTCACAGCGACGAAACCAACGGCGTCATCGACCTGCTTAAATGGGCGCAGCCCGGCGACGTGCTGGTCCTGCCCATTCACGCCACTGCTGCCCGCCGCGTCGTTCGCGAAAAACTCGATCGCCTGCGCGATCGCGGTTGGCAGCCGGGGCAATCACTCTAGGGTTGTCTCTCGGGAAAACACACCGCTTTCCTTTTGCGCTGTTGCGCTGGTGTCTTCCTCTCAGTTCGTCATCCCCGCGAAAGCGGGGACCCATTTTGATCTTGCTGTTGGCGTTACTGTTGTCCGTAGCCAGACTGGTCGAGCGTTTCTCGCGCCTGCCGGCGCGCGAGCCACCTTTCTGTTCGCACAGAAACGTGGCCCAAAGATGCGGCCCGATGGCCTGTCGGTCGTGCGGTGAAGCCGCACGACTGCGCAAGCACTGGCCGGGTTCGGCTGAAGGCACATCTTTTGCCGCAGCCGAAGCCACGCGATCCATCGCGCGGCGCGTTAGCGGCTTATCCGTCCAGCACTTGCCGACAGGAACGGGCGGGTGGATCAAAGTCCACAGCACTCGCCGCGCGCGGCGACCTTACGCAGCGCTTCGCGCTTCGCGCTTTTGACCTACCTCCCGTTTCGGGGAGGCGATCTGGCGCAGAAAAGGCCCGCAGGGTGGCCCGAATGGATTCGGGCCAGTTCGCTGTCAGCATAAGGATGTGCTGTCAGCGAACCCGTAGCCAGCTCGTGTAGTCGTGCGGCTTCATCGCACGACCGACCCGCCACGGGCGCATCTTTGGCCCATGTTTCTCTGCGAGGAGAAAGGTGGGGCGGTGGGCGGCAGCCCGGCGAAACGCTGTACAAATCTGGCGTCAGCCAACAAGACAGAGCCGTCGGGCGGAGCCCGGCGAAACGCTTTACAAATCTGGCGAGAGCCCAAAAGCGAAAACCCACGAAAACCAGCGGCGAAGCCGCAAGGAAAGATGCGGCTACTTCAAGTTGTCCTCGAACAACTTGAGGATGCGCCGATATTCGTCATACCAGGAATCCGAGTGCACGAAGCTGTGGCGCTCCATCGGGTAGGGTGCGATCTCGAAATTTTCCTTGCGGAGCTCCACCAGGCGCTGGAACAGCCGCACCGAATCCTGGAACAGCACGTTATCGTCGATCATTCCGTGAGCGATCAGAAGATGTCCTCTCAAACCTTCGGCGTATTCGATCGGTGACGAGCGGCGATAGGCAACAGGATCGTCCTGCGGATTGTTGAGGATGTTCGCGGTGTACTCGTGGTTGTATGACGTCCAGTCGGTGACCGGTCGCAGGGCAGCACCGGCTTTGAATACACCGGGTTCGCGGAACAGCGCCATCAGGCTCATGAAGCCGCCGTAGGAGCCGCCGTAGACGCCAACGTTCGTGTGATCGACAGAATGGTTCTTGACCAGCCAGTCGACGCCATCGACCAGATCCTGCAATTCCGGTGTGCCCATTTGCCGGTAGATCGCGGTGCGCCAGTCGCGGCCATAACCTTCGCTGGCGCGATAGTCCATGTCGAGCACGACGTAACCGCGTTCTGTGAGGAGGTTGTGGAACATTTGCTCGCGGAAATAATTGGGGTAACTCAGGTCGGTGTTCTGCAAATACCCCGCGCCATGCACGAACAGCACGGCGGGATAGCGCTTTGTCGAATCAAAATCCGCAGGTTTGTAGAGCTTGGCCCAGATCGGCAACGCTGCTTGCGACGAAGGCACGCCGACGATGCTCGGTGCCTGCCATTGCATTTCCCGGAATTCGGGCTTGCGGGTGTCGGTGAGTTCATTCGGCGTGCCGCTTCCGTCGGCGTTCAGCACCGCCAATTGCGCCGGGATGTATGAAGACGAATGCAGCACCGCCAGTTGGCGATCGTCTGGCGACAGGACGAAGCTGTCGAGGCCTTGATACTGCGTTACCCGTTGCAGCGCACCACCGCCGGCAGCGACCCGATAGACGTCGTAACTGTAGGGCGCGAGCTTGTTACTGCGCAGGTAGAACCAGCGCCCGTCAGCCGACTCAACCGGATCGGAGACTTCGAACGAGCCACTGGTCAATGCCTTGGCCTTCCCGCCGAACGCCTTCACGTACAGGTGCGAGTAGCCGCTTTCCTCGGACAAATACCAGACCGCACGACCGTCATGCGTCCACCCGAAGTCATTGAAACTCCAGTTGATCCAGGCCGGATCAGTGAGACGCTGCTGGTCAATGAATTTGTTTTTGTCGAAGTCCACGCTGGCGATCCAGCGATCCTTGTTGTCGATGCTGCGCAGTTGCACGGCGACATTGCGACCGTCTGGCGACCATTTCATCTGCGCGACCGTGACATCGCGTTCTGCGGCCTTTTTCGCGGACTTCTTGTCCTTTTCGGTGGCGTCCGTCTTGCCGTTGCCCTCGGGATCCGCGTTTCCCGCAGCCTCGATTGCTGCGATCTCAGTCGCGTTCTCGTCACGAATAGCCTTCAGCGGATCGTCGCCGATGCCGCCCAGGCCGGACATTGTCACGGGTGTTGCCTTGCGCGTTGCGAGGTCAATCGCCAATAGCGATTGCGGCGCAGGATTACCTCGACCGACACGAGTCCGCTCGTCCTCGTTTTCCTCGTAACCCGATTCGGTGACCCAGCGCTGCAGTTTGACTACTTTGCCGGCCTCGTAGTCTTTCGGGGTCGTCACGAGCAACAGACGCTTGCCATCCGGCGATAACGAACTGTCGGCGATTTTGATGTCGTCTCCGATATAAACGGGCAACGGCGCGCGTGTCGGATCACCGCCCGTATAGCGTTCACCGTGAACCGTCATCGCGTCCTTGTCGGCCTTGACATCGCGCAGCGTCGAAAACAGCCGCAGTTGCAATTGGGCGAGATCATCCGGCTTCTCCGCATCCGGGTCTTTTTCCAACTTGATCACAGCGGCTGGGCCCGACGCGCCGGAACCGATGTCGTGGACGAACCAGTCGTTTTCGAGGCGGTACTGGAGCGAACGTCCGTCGGCCGAAAATTGCGGGGACGCTTCCGGCTTGGGCGTGCGCGTGACCTGGATCAATCGACCGTTGCCCATCTCGCGCAGGAATACATCGCCGTTGCGGATGAAGGCGGCATAGCGTCGCGATGCATTGAAAATCGGGTTTAAACCATCTGCACTCGCCATCGCTTTCGGGTCGACGATGCCCGCATTGGCGCCATCCGTGCCGATGCGATGAAGGTCGCGAATCGAGTTTCCATCCTGCTTCAGGCTGTAGTAAATCCCGCGGCCGTCCAGCGCCCAATAGGGTCGCTCGACCGGCGGACCGATCCAGTCCGGATTCGCCATCGCCTGCTCCAGCGTGACCGCCGAAACGGGCGATGCGGTGAAGGCGGAAACGAGGCAAAGCAGCGTGGAACCGACAACCGTTGCAAAGCGCGACATGGGGAACGCTCGAAAATGCGGGTCGGCAAGGATAACGGCTGCCTCTCAACGGTCCAACGGCCAAAAGTCAGTCCAGGCGCAGATTCGCTAGTTCGCCAGCGCTGCCTTGTAGCGAGCGCGCAACTCATCGACCTTGAGCACATAAGCTTGGGTCTCCGCATACGGCGGCACGCCGCCATAACGTGCGACCGTGCCGACACCGGCGTTGTAGGCTGCGGCCGCAAGGGTGTAGTCGTCGTTGTAGAGCCGCAACAGGTTGCGCAGGTGTTTCGCGCCGGCATTGATTGATTGCGTTGCCGACAGAGGATCGATCACGCCGTAGTCGGTGGCGGTTTCCGGCATCAACTGCATGACGCCGAGCGCGCCCTTCGGGGATACTGCAGAAGCGTTGAAATAACTTTCCGCATGGGCAATCGCGCGCAGCCAGGCGTCCTCGATACCGTTCGCCTTTGCGGCGGCGCTGAATTGTGCAGAGTAAGGTTTGGTGCGCGCCTGCCCGATTGGGCCAAGCCCAAGATGAGCCGGCTCGTTTTCCGGCGTCTTCACCACGAACGCCTGCAAGGTGGTTGAGCCGGGCAATTTGCGCGTGCTGTAGACGGTCTTGCCGTCCTGCTCGCGACGGTAGAGCGTGCCGCGCAGCACGCCAAGCGAGCCCCACAGGTTCGGCAGCAAGGCGGCCTGGTCGTCGATTTCCTTTACCTCGCAACGCGACCCGGGTTCGGGCGCGGTGGCCAGACTGACGGTGCCATCGCGTACACAGCGATACACGTTTCGTGCGTTCGCCCACGTGCTGATCGTGGCGAACAACAACATGGCAACGGATATGCGGGCTGCAATCATCGCTGGAGTATGGGGTCGGCGTTGGCTGGCTCAATTGCGCTGGCTTGAAATACCATCGATTGCGCCAAACTGTCTACAACTTTGAAGTGAATGGTGAACCCATGCCCAAGTCACTGCGTATCGATTTCGTTTCCGACATTTCCTGCCCGTGGTGTGCGGTAGGACTGGCTTCATTGCAATTGGCGATATCGCGTATTCCGGACTTGGATGTCGACCTGCACTTCCAGCCATTCGAGTTGAACCCGAACATGCCGCCGGAGGGGCAAAACTCGATGGCGCATATCGCGGCGAAGTACAACATCAGCTTCACTGAAGTTACCCGCAACCGCGAGCGCATTCGTGAGCGCGGTGCGGAACTGGGCTTCGCATTCAACACGGATCAGGAAACTCGCGTCTACAACACCTTCGATGCGCATCGCCTGTTGCATTGGGCCGAGACGACCAGTACGAGGGAACCAGCGGCGTTGAAGTGGAAACTGCTGACGGCTTACTTCAGCGACAACGAAGACGTTTCCAATCGCGAGACGCTGATCCGCATCGCCAGCGATTCCGGTCTTGATCCGGACACCGCTGGCGAGATTCTCGACAGTGATCGGTACGCCGATGATGTGCGCGCCAGCGAGGCCTATTTCCGTGATCGCGGCATCCAGTCGGTGCCGGCGATCATCATCGAAAATCAGCACCTGATTTCCGGTGGCCAACCACCCGAAGTGTTTGAACAGGCGCTACGCGAACTGAGCAGCGTCGCCCCGAACGACGGATAGCAAAAGGTCACTGCGACGGCATCGGCGCCCTCCATTCGCTATTATCGCATCCCTTTTTTGGCGTGGCTTGGCATGAATTCTTCAATTCCCTCGCTGCAATCCCTGATCGAACGATTGCCCGCCCTCGTTGAGACCGGCAATTCCGAGCCCGCCATTTCGCAGATGCTCGACGCGCTATCGAATGTTTCATGGCCGACTTGGGAAGAAGTCGTCACGCGACTGCAAGCAGATTCTGCGCCATCCAATCTGGCACTGCTCAAGGCTGCGCATGCGCGCTGGCCGACGCGTGCCGACATTGCATTCCTGCTCGGCAACCACTTGCGCATGCGCGGTGAGTTTGTCGCTGCCGAACAGGTGCTTCGCGACGCGATTCGTCAGCATCCGGGAGACATCAACGCAGGTTTGTCGCTGTCTTACCTGCTGCGCGAGCAAGGGCGCTTGAATGCCGCCAACCAGGCAGTGCTGGAAACCTGGCAGCAAGCGCGGCGCAGTCGCAGTGCCGACATGGCAACGTTAAATCTGCTTTGCGAAAACCAGGGACACATCACCGCATCGTCCATCGTACCGGCGGTGGTCGAATCGAATCCGCGCGACGGCGCGGTGCTGGCGCTTGCTGGCGAGATTGAATTGTTGCTGGGTCACTTCGATCAGGCCGCTGGATATTTGCGCCGCGCCGTGGAGACCGACCCCTCATCCGCAGCGTCGTGGCTGCGACTGGCGCAAACGCACAGGTTCGAGGGTCGCGACGATCCTGACTATCGATTGCTGGC
>JAYUYW010000029.1:0-7610 GCA_043752325.1 Rhodanobacteraceae bacterium
CAGTGCATTTTTTGTCGAGACGAATTTCGTGCGCTTGTCGAGGCTGCGACCAAGCGCTTCGCCGGCGTACGCCCTGCACATCGACCGGCGCGTGTCATCTCCAAAATCAGGAAGTGAACCTGACCCCGTTCTTGTGACCCCGTTCTTGCTACAACCAACCCTTCTGGCGGGCCAGTCGATAGGCTTCAATACGGTTGCCGACGCCGAGCTTGCCGATGGCTTCGGACAGGTAGTTGCGGACGGTGCCGTGCGACAGGCTAAGCTTGCCGGCAATGTCGGCGGCGGACATGCCTTCGCCGGCGTAGCGAAGTACTTGGCGTTCGCGATCGTTGAGCGGATCCGCTTCTGACCACGCCTCCAACGCAAGTTGTGGGTCGATGGCACGACCGCCGCGATGCACCGTGCGCAGCGCCTCGGCGAGCTGGTCGGCGGGCGCGTCTTTCAACAAATATCCCGACACCCCGGCATCGAGCGCGCGACGCAGGAAGCCGGCGCGCGCAAATGTGGTGACAATGACGACCTTGCAGGCCAACTCGTCGTGACGCTGGATGCGTTGGGCGAGTTCCAGGCCGGTGAGCCCCGGCATCTCGATGTCGGTGACCAGAATGTCTGGCGTGCATCGTTGCAGTTCGCGCCAGGCAATTTCGCCATCGGCGGCTTCGCCGACGACTTCAATATCCGATTCCATATTGAGCAAGGCGCTCAATGCGCCACGCACCATGGCCTGGTCTTCGGCGAGGACGACACGAATCATGCAGCGTGCATCCCCGATGGTTGCGGCGGTGCGTAGACGCCGGATGCCTGCGTTTTCATCGTCATCGGCACGCTGGCTTCTAGTTTTGTTCCACGGCCGCGCACCGAGGCGATACGCAGCTTGCCGCCCAGTGCCTGGATGCGTTCGCGCATGCCCTTGAGACCGTTGCCGGCGACCACATCGTTGCCACGACCGTTGTCGATGATCGTGAGTTGGACGGACTCCGCATCGCTGCTGAATTTCACGCTCACGGAAGTCGCGCGCGAGTGGCGTTGCACGTTGGTTATGGCTTCGCGAATGACCAGCGCCAGCACGGTTTCGACCTCTACCGGCATGGCGATATCGCCGCCTTCGTAGTCCATCTCAATGGCATCCATTTCGAGCATCAGACGCGCCGATGCCAGTTCGGCAGCGATGCCGGCGGCACGTATTCCGGTGACGGCGAGCCGCACCTGCGACAGCGCATCGCGGGCGACGCGCTGAACTTCGTCGATCTCGCGACGCGCGCCGTGCGGATCACGCTCGCAGAGGCGGCTGGCGAGCTCGGACTTCAGCGCCACCAGCGACAAGGTATGACCAAGCAGATCGTGCAGGTCACGACCGATTCGCTCGCGCTCGGCCATGCGCGCCAGCCGACGTATTTCGTCGTGGCTCAAGCGCAGCTCGGCCTGTTTGCGCATATTGACGATGTAGAAGTGGTTGCCGAATCCCGCCGCAACCGCAACGAAAGCAGCGACGAAAAGCCCAATGTAATTGAGTCGAAGGAACCATGACTCCAGCGCGTAAATCAGCAGCATCACCGCGATGAACGTCATGGTGACGCGCAAGCCGCGCCGCAGGAACGGCGCGAAGACTGCGGCGTATATCAGGTAGGTGTTGGAGTTCGGATGAATTGGCGCGAGTACGTAACCCAGTGCGCACATAGATAAAAGGTAAGGCCACAGCGCATCGCCGCCATGCCGGAATCCACGGAAGTAAAGCATCAGGAAAACCGGGATCGACAGCAGGGTACCGAGCAGCCAGTCGCGACTGCCCATGTCGATCACTGACGGCATGAACAGGAAACCCAAATAGGCCAGCCAGAAAACCGGCTGCCATCCAAGCTCGTCCATCTCGCGCGGCAGCAAAAAGCGCCGCAGTTTTTCCAGCTTGTATTTGATTGTCGCGATCATCGGGGTCTCGTCCGCCTCCGCCAGTCAGGTCGGACGCGACAGGCGACGCCAGGCCAGTCCGTAGAACACCGCCGTCATCGCCATCAACGCACCGATATGGACCAGTGTACTTCCGCGGGCGTCTTGCCCAACGACTTTCAAGGCCAGTTGGGCGAGATGGTACGAGGGCCACATTGGCGCGAACATGCCGATTGCTTCTGGCAACATTTTGAGTGGCAGCCACAGGCCCGACAGGAATGCCATCGGCAGGTACACCAGGTTGACGACAGCCGGCGCAGCCTGCCCGCTCAGCAAGCTGCCAATCCAGATGCCCAGTGCGCAGAACGGCAAGGTGCCGATGGTATCGACCAACAGCAGCATCGCCCACTGCGTTGCGCGAAGCTCGACGCCACCCAGCGTCGCCGCCAGCACCATCACCATCAGTGCGACGATCATGCCGAACAGCATCGCCATCGCCAGTTTCGCGAACAGATATGCGCCAGCTGGCATTGGCAACACGCGCTTCAAGGTGAGGAATCCGCGGTCTCGGTCGATTGCCAGCGATACGCCGATGCCGAACAGCGCGGGTGCCATGATGCCGAACACGCTATAAGTGGCCAGCATGTAGCGCGATATTTCCGCGTTGCCGGCACGGCCGGCCAAGAGCACGCCGAACAGCATGTAGAACAGTCCCGGGAAGATCAGCGTCGGCAGCGCGAACGACGGCGTGCGCAACATGCGAAGAAACTCATGCCAGGCTTCGCGCCGATAGATCGAGCTGACTGCGGTTTTGGTGGTTTCAGGCAACGTCATCGTACTCATGCGGATTCCCCGGCAGTCAGTTCAACAAAGGCATCGGCGAGGCCGGCGCGGCCCACCTCGAGTTCGGATAGTTGTTCGTCACCTGCAAGCAATCGACGCACGATCGCTTCCGGCGAGCTGGTCATGATTTCGATGCGTCGATCAACGCTGCAAGCGGAGCTGACATCGGGCCAGCCGGCGACCGTCAATTCCGATTGCGATGTGATGCAGCGGATGCGTTGCTGGATGACGCGACGGCGAATCTCGGCGACATCGCCTTCCGCAATAACGCGGCCGTTGGCCATCACGGCGACGCGGTCAGCGAGCGCTTCGGCTTCTTCAAGGTAATGCGTGGTCAGCAACACAGCCGAGCCGGCCGAGACCAGTTCGCGCACTGCTTTCCAAAGTCCCTGTCGCGCGTCGATGTCCAGGCCGGTAGTTGGCTCATCGAGGAACAGAAGTTGCGGATTGCCGCAGATCGCGAGCGCAAACTGGACCCGGCGCTGCTGACCGCCCGAAAGTTTGCCGTAACGTCGATCAAGCAAGCCGTCGAGACCGGCTAGCGCGATGCACTCGTTACCGCTGCGCGGATTGGGGTAATACCCACGCACCTGTTCCAGCAGTTCGCCGACGTTCAATGTCTCCGGCAATTCGGTGGATTGCAGCATCACGCCGATGCGCTGACGCACGCCAAGCTCGGTCGGCTTGCCGCCCAGCACCTGCACATCGCCGGATTCGGCTCTGAGCGCCCCGAGCAGCACGTTGATGGCGGTGCTTTTACCGGCACCGTTGCGACCAAGCACGGCGAGCAATTCGCCCGCGCGTACGTGCAGGTCAATGCCGTTAAGCGCGACGACTCGTCCAAATGTCTTGTGAACGCCGCTGAGGCTGGCGAGGATCGGCTTCGGTGAAGCGCGTTCGAATGCGGATTTCATTTCAACTCCCGATGATGACGTTGTCAGGTTCCGCGAGCGCTACGCAGCGAACGAGTAGCCGTCAACAGCAATTGCGTATGACAACCGTCAACAAGATCGTTCTGAACAGTTCCTCGCCAGCGTCATGCTGTCCGAAAGGCATTCAGGTCGGAGGGCGTGGCCAAATGCGGGTTGCCAGCCCAGACAAGCTGCGCATGCCGAGAGCTGCGGGAGGACAAATCGGTGACGCGTGAGCGGAGTGGGCAAGCGGGAACACAAGCCTGATTGGTAGGCCCCATTTCTGACTGATCTCAGCGTAGAGGGCTAGTCCTGGCTCGGATAAAGCATTTGGCGACTCGTTGACAGTTCGCTCAAACGCGGGTCTTGCGGAGCGATCCTCTCGAGTATCTTCCGGCTGCTTTGCGCCCGGCTCGACGAGCGCTCTCGCGCTTCCGCGTCGGCGTCGGGCAGTCGACCGTCCTCGGACAGCTCCGCGTCGACCCAGGCTTTTCCGAGTTCGCCCAGCCAGCCGATTTGTTTCTGCAAGTCGGCGGCGCGTCTGTGCAAGACCAACGCGGCAGCTACGTCGCCGCGCCTCCGCGCCGCGGTACCGGCATGCAAAGCGAGATCGATTTGCTCGAATCCGGGATACGTTCCTTCACCACTCAACTTTGCGAGAGCGCTGTCCAGCGCAACGCCGCCCTGTGCCACTTCACCGAGGCGTACTCGGGCCACGCCCGCGAGACCGGCGGCATACCATCTCTGGCGGTGTTTGTCGCGGCCGTTTTCCACGAAGAGGCGTTCTGATTCGTCGAAAATCTCCGCCGCGCGCTCAGCATTTCCCTGGGCAAGTTCGATCCGACCCTGCCAGACCAGCGTGCTGGCGAGCGTTACAGGGCTCGCACTACGAGTCAGGTCGATCGCGGTTTCGACGTGGTGCGTTGCATTCGCATAATCGCTGGTCAGGAACGCGAGCGACGCGAGCGCGCGATCGATATTGACCGCCCCCGGGTTGCGGGTGCCGGGCGCCGCACCTGTTGCGAGTGAGGCCTGGCTCTCGATGATTGCAGTGCGCGCCTCGTCGAATCGCCCGAGTTGTATCAGCGCCATCACCCGCCCGTAGCGGATGAAACCGATGCGCGGATGGTCCGCACCGAACGTCTTTTGCAGCAGATCGATGCCACGGCGGTAGGCAGCGTCGGATTCGACGAAGCGGCTGAGGTTGTAGAACCCTGTGCCGAGATTGTTGTAGTCCATCGCGATGTCAGCGGAGTGATCGCCGGGAAGACCTTCCCGCAGCAACACCACGTTCTGATACCAGCGCAGCGAACCTTCCGCATCTCCGCGCATGCTCGAGAGCTTGCCGAGACTCGTGTAGGCGCGGATCAGCTCCGCATCCTGGCGACCGGCGTTGGTCAAATCGCTCAAGACCGATTGCAAATGCGAGGCGGCTTCGTCGAGGTTGCCGTTCTCGATCTCCACGCTCGCCAGTTGCTGCGACGACGCGGCGCGTTCAACCGACGTTGCCCTGCTCGTTCTGGCGAAACGGATGTTGCGCGCCTCACTCGCGGCGTTGAGGGCGGCACCCAGCTTGCCTTGGTTCTGCAGGCCACGACTAAGTTGTGTCAGGACATCGGCACGCAGGTCCGGTTCGTCCTTCAGCTCCGTACCGGCCTGAACGACGGCTCGTTCAAGTACGTCAGCCAAGGTCAAATCGCCGCGGTTATTGCTGCTGAAGCGGTCGGTAAGATCGAGCGCAGAGATAAGGAACTTGTTGGTGACTTCGGCGCGGTGCGCTTCCTGCTCGGCGCGCCCGGCGGCCAGGATGCTGATCGTGGTCGCGGCGATCAGCGCCAGTGCGGTCAGACACGCACTGGCGACAGCTAGCGGACGGCGCGTGATGAAGCGGCGCATGAAATAGAGCGCGCCGGCACGCTGCGCCGACACCGGCCAACCAGTCAGGAACGCGCGCAAATCGGCAATCAGCGCATCCATCGAGTGGTAGCGATGCTGCGGCTCTTTCGCAAGCATCTTGCGCACGACCGCGTCGAGATCGCCGCCAAGCTTCCGTTTCAGGCGAGGCACGTTCGTCGGTTGCTTCCATGCACGACTTGCATCCGATGCATCGAGCGCGCGCGGCAGCAAGGTCGGATCGGCGGTCGTGACAGCACGGGCCCACGCCGCGCCGTCGCTCGCATCGGCGCGATACGGAGGGCTGCCGGTAAGAACGCGAAAGCACAGCACGCCGAACTGATAGACGTCGGTCGCAACGGTGATCGGCGCATTGCGAAACTGCTCTGGCGCCGCGTACTCGGGTGTCATGGGCCCGTACACGTCGCGGGTCGCTGAGACGTCGTTGGCGCCGACGCGCTTGGCAATGCCGAAGTCGAGCAGTTTGGCGCGCCCATCCGCTGTCACGAGGATATTGGATGGCTTGATGTCGCGATGCACGATGAGGCTCTGGTGCGCATGCGACAACGCGCTGGCGACGTCGATCAGCAACCGTACGCGCTGCTCGACGTCAAGCCCGTGGTCACGGCAATAGTCAGTGATCACGACGCCGTCGACGTACTCCATTGTGTAGTAAGGCTGGCCGTCGTCTGTTTGGCCACCTTCAAACAGGGTGCCGATATTCGGATGCACAAGGTTGGCGAGAATTTGGCGCTCGCGCTCGAAGCGTTCACGCGCCGCCGGCGACACGCCATCACCGCGCACTACCTTCAGCGCGACCCGGCGCACGAAATTGTCGACCTTGCGCTCGGCGAGGTAGACCGCACCCATGCCGCCGGTCCCAATCAATTGGAGTAGCCGGAACGGGCCGACGTGCTGGCCGACCCGGGCGGCGTCGGCGGCGTCGGTCGCCTCGTCGGGATTTACCAATAACGCTGCGGCACGCTCGACCGGGTCGAACGACCTTTCAATCTCGTTACGTGCGTTCTCCGCCAACAAGCGCGCCAGATCGACGCGCAGGTCTGCATCCTGCGTGTCCATTGCGGCGACGAATTCCGCGCGTTTGTTCGGTTCGAGATCGAGCGCGCGATCGAGCAGGTCGCGAAGGCGCTTCCATCGGTGAGCGTCGAGAGGCGTGGAAAGCGTCATGTCTGGCGACCGCCGGTATTGCCCGCGCGCGCTCGGTAGCGCTCGATCAAATGAGATTCAACCAAGACCATGCGCAGCCCTTCTCCGCGACCGGCGCAGTGTACGCGACCCGCTTCTTCCTCCGCCCGTGTCCCCTTCTGGAGCGAATCCCGTATTGATGGTCACAGGCAATATCGCCGATCAACCCGGGAAACGTCATGGACCGCTGCACACCCAGAAGCACCACATTCGTCCTCGGCCGAAACGCAGGGCGGCCGGATCATTCACCAGACTCCGCCATTCGCTGCCGGAGCGCGGTCGCCAGAGGCTTCGCCATGCTTTTCATCGGCACGTGTGCACTGGCCACGACGCCGGCGCGCGCACTGGAGCTCTGCGCCAATTCGACGCAGTCGCTGCAGAATGCCATCTCGATTGCGGAGGTCGCGCAGGAGGCAGTGACCATCAAAATCGCCAGTGGCTCGTATGCCGTCGCCGGTCTGAGCGCGAATTTTCCTGCTCCGACGACGTTGCTCGGGGGTTACAACACGGCATGCACAAGCCGGTCGGCAAGCTTAAAGGCATCCGATACCGTAATTGATTTTAGTGGCTACGGCGTATCCATCAATCAGCTCACCGGTACACCGGTATCCCTGTTTGCCACCGATGGTCTTTCGCTTTTGAACGCATGGAACCTGCAGATCTGGGTGGGCGGTTGGGGAGACGAAGGCAATATCCGTCTGTCGCGAACGCGCGTGACCGCTGTGACGTCGGGTACGAATGCGGTCCAGTTGAATGCGAACGGTGGAGGCTCGGTCCAACTCGACAACGTGTTGATGGACACGCTGCCGGCCGGCATGCCGAGTGGCCAGTGTGCGCTTGAGCTTGATCTCCTCGAAGGCGGATCCATCCTGC
>JAYUYW010000030.1:0-17687 GCA_043752325.1 Rhodanobacteraceae bacterium
TAGGACCCTGAGACGCGAATGCCGAGATAGCGAAATGCTCTAAAATCAAACCCCGTTGTAATTTCAGTAGGAGAATTTTTGGCACCACCATCATAGGAAATGCCGAATACAGAAGTGTCGAGAGATAACGACTTTCCCTCCGCAAAAAAGACCGGGCCTACCTTGGAATCCGCATTGAAAAGGCCGACGGTTGCTTCTGCGCCAACCCTGTCCGCCACCATCCCGGACGCTGCAAGGTCCGGTTTTCCGACTAGCAGGCCTTTAGTTTCGACGTTTTTCACGAGGTCTTTTGCAGCCGCAGTCTGAACCATCGCGGCTTGAGCAGCGACTTGCAAAGACTCCACGTTCGTTGGATCCGCTAAACCCTAGGTTGTCAAGATGCGAACCAGTTTGCCGCCCATCCGGGTCTATATTTGTGTATGGATTGTTATTGGCATAAACACGGTGACCCGTCGTGCGCTTCCGGCGCCGAAGGTGCGCGGCCTTGATGTGGCGCGGGGTTGCGGTGGCGAGCAGGGCCGACATGCGGTTTTGGTCTCCGGCAAAAATCCTTGATGCGCTTTTTCGCCGACCAGCGCAAGTCCGTCAAGTGCAAGAGCGACATCCCGAGGCGTGCGTCCGGCTTCAGCCGCCGACCGTGATCAGCTTCGTCCACGTCAGGGTTTGGCAGGCAGAAGGATCACATCGCAACGGGGTGTCGGGGCGGCGCCCTGACGGTCGCGCTGTACAACGGTCGTCGAAGACAAAGGCGCCGAGCAGTGTTCGCGCTTGATCGGGATCGTCCGGGAAACGCTAGCTTCCCCGGCCTCGACTGCGAGGTCGATCTAACCCGCCTCCTTTCTGGACAAGTTGCGATCCTCATCGACCTTGCGTCGGGCTTCGAGTGCTTCATGCTCACGCTGTGCCTCGCTGGCCAACGTGCGTTTCTCATCCTCGATCTCCCGACTGACCAGCTCGCCATAGACGCGACGCTGCGCAAAGCACTGCTTCCCGAGCGCGTGCTCGATCTCCAGCCGTAGCTGTTCGGCCAGCTCACGCACATCGCTGGCCAGCGCCTTGATCTGAATCTGTGGGATATCCCGCACGCGCTCGGTCCGCGCCATCTGCCGTTGCGGTTTCGCCAGCCATTGCTCCCCGGCGCTGACCGATCCCACGGCGCTATGCGCGAGCGGGTGCACGAGGTTCCGAACGCGGCCTTGGCCATGCTTGTCCACGGACTTCGCAATGCGATCGGCAATGCGCTGCACGCGATGTGGGCACCATTCCGCGCCCCGCACAGCACGCTTGAACATTTTTACCTTTTGCGCGATCAGCGATCGCCGACGACGCCTTCGCGCCGGAAATGATCAGACAGACCGTGCCCGTCGGCCGGGCCGGCAGGCCCGGTGAAGTCGCCGCGCTGGGGGCTTCCTGTGTTCGACCGAAGCAGGCTACATTAACGGTCAGGTGATCGGCATCAACGGCGGCATGACCTGAAGCAAGGCAATCGTCGCGGCTTCGTGTCCATCCAAGGAGCGCCGAGGAAAGCAGTTACAGCATGAACCGGTTTACGAACTGGATAACCAAGGGGAAAATACTATGCAGACATTCATTCGGATCACCATCGCTGCGGCGATGCTGGCCTCGGCCGGTGCAGCACAGGCGCAAGCCGTACAGCTGCAGAAGCCAGTGCCTTTCGCGCAGGAGAACGACGTTTCCGACGCGATCAAGGGTCAGTGCCAACTTGGCGAAAAGCTGGCCGATTTCGTCAAGGAACGTTCGAGCGTGCCGGTCGAGCTGACGTCGCAGGCGCCGAATTCCAAGAGCGGGCGCGTGCTGCAGATGGAAATCAGCGACGCAGTGAGCATGGGCAACGCGTTTATGGGCCACCAGAAGTTCGTGAAGGCCAAAGGCACTCTGTTCGAGAACGGCAAGAAGGTCGCCAGCTTCACGGTCCGGCGTAACTCGATGGGCGGCGCGTTCGGCGGTTTCAAGGGTTCCTGTGCCGTCCTGGGTCGCACCGTTGCAGCCATCGGGGCGGATGTGGGCAAGTGGCTCGCGAAGCCGGTCGACGGTGCGTCTTTGGGAGAGTGAATCCCCCAGCGCGTGCGCAAGCCACGCGCAGGTGGCGTGCGCTTCAGGCGCTCCGCGCGACGCCAGAATCCTGGACGTCTTTTGCGTACCATTCTGGCGTCAGGGAGTCAGGCAGGTCGGTGCCCTGACGCGCTAGCAGCGCGTCCAATCCGTGATCGCCGATTTGCAAGTGCGATGTCCGTGCTTGCGCCAGAATTTCCTGCGCCAGCCATTCCATCCGCGCGACGTTGTCGCCGATTCGCTTTTCGAACGCGGCATCGTCGAGCACGTCGTTGAGCGCGCGGTTCATTTCGTGGAACCAGTCGATGTTGTGCTGGTCGAGCATCCTGCCGTCGGGCAGCAGCGGCCCCGAGTTGCGCTCTCCCCATTCGCGCAGCAGCGGTTGAATCGCGAGGTTCAGCGCACGGGCGCGGTCGAACTTCGGGCGGAGCCGTCCCAGCAGCGCGATGTGGGTCAGGCGATCACCGAAAAACAGCGGCGCCAGCAACGCCCAATAGTAGGTGTAATCCCAGATTACCTTTACCGGCATGACCTGCGAATCGCCGAGCAGCGGGTACTGTCGTTCGTAGAGGGTGAGTGTGTTTTCGTAGAACGAGAGATATAGCTGCTGGTAGATGTCCGCATACGGCGCGAACGGCTTGCCAGCGCGGTCGCGGGCAACCAGATCGCAGATGAAGGTGTTGGACATGGCGATGAAATCGCTGCCCGGCGAATAGAAAGGATCGAGGAATACGCCGGCCTCACCTGTCAGCGCCCAGCGCTCGCCGCTGAACACCTTCCTGCAGCCGTACGACACGTTGCGCAGGAACGCGAAATCCAGCAGCGCGTGTTCCGGCTTGTCCAGCGTGGCGGCAACCTGCGGCTGATTCTCGCGCAGCCATGCGGTCGCTTTTTCATGCGTGTTCATGGTTTCCAGCGGGTGCATTGCCGCGTCGCACACGATACCCAGCGAATGCGCACCGGAAGCCAACGGGATCAGCCAGAACCAGTAGCCGGGGCCGCACATATGGTTGGTCGAGCGCCATCGGTCCGGCGGCGTGCAGCGCGCCAGCCAATCAGGATCCTGCGACCAGTCGTCCGGGTCGAGCTTGCCTTCCACCCGCCACCACACCGCGTTGATTTTGTGGTCGTTGGCTTGCGCGAGATCGAGCTTGCGCTTGAGTAGCCCGGCACGGCCAGCCGCGTCCACCACCCAGCGCGCTTGGAGCTGCGTGCGCTGCCCAGCGTGATCGAAGGACACAACATGCGGCGCATTCCCCGCGTCGAGGTCAACGCCGCGCACGGTGGCGCCATCAAGAAATTCGACGCCCAGCGAACGCGCATGCTCGCCGAGGAAATTCTCGAAGCGTCCGCGGTCCAGCTGCCAGGAAGGCGTGGGCAGGATCGCGCTCACGCCCAGTTCGGTGCACTGGTCGATATCCTCGCGACCGTGCGAGAAGAAGAAGCGAAAGCCAAACTTGCGCAGTTGTTCGCCGTCCAGGTGTTCGCGGAGGCCGAGCACGTGGTCGAAGTAATGCGCCCCGATCTCCACGGTCGACTCGCCGACCTTGAAGGCCGCCTCGACAACCGGGTGCGTGCGGCGCTCAAGCACCGTCACAGCAATCTGCGGATCGCGCAGTTTGAGCTGGATCGCCAGACTCAGGCCGGAAAGGCCTCCGCCGAGGATCGCGACGTCGGAGCTGACATTACTCATGCGACCTCGCGAGCCACTTGCGGTGCATTGGTCGCGCCCAACTCGCTGCTGGCGTCGTCGATGAGGGGCGGATTGTTGCGGATACTGCCGCGGATGTGCGCCAGGCTGCCGTGGCGCAGCACCTGCGAAGCCAGGTGGTGGACGATACGGAACAGGTCGACAAGTGGCCTGAAGTGACTCGGGCGGAACGCCTCATTTCGGTCCGCGCAGCGATAGCGCGACTCGATTGGCACCGAGACGCAGCGCGTGCCCAGCATCCGCGCCGCGGAAATGAGGATCTGCGCCTCGAACACGAAGTGGTCACCTGGAACGTCCTGCAGTGCCATCACCTGCACCGGATAGAAGCGCTGGCCGCTCTGACTGTCGCACAGCTGATAGCCCGTGCCCCAGGCGATGGCCCAGTCGCCGGCCTCGTTGGCCAGCCGGCGGTATCTGGGCTGCTGGGTTCGTTTGCGCAGGCGTGCCCCGATCACGATCGAGCCAGGATGTCGATTGGCCGAATCAAGCAAGCGCGACAAGTCGTCGGCGCTGTGCTGGCCGTCGCCGTCTATGGTCAGCACCCCGCGGAAGCCACGCTCGAGCGCCTCACGGAATCCATGACGCAGGCATTCGCCCTTGCCCCGACGCTGCACATGGCGCAGCAGGATTACCGGCAGGTCGGCGATGCATGCGCAGGTGCCGTCGCTGGAGCCATCGTCTACCACGATCACATTGGGGCAGAAGGCGAGCGCGCCTTGCACCACCTCGCGAATGCGCAGCGATTCGTTTAGGGCCGGGATCAGGACCACCACCTGGCCGCGGCCCACTCGTTCGGAATCAATCATTGTCGAAGGTCAGGTGCATGACGCGTCCCGCGCCAGCGGCCAGCGAGACACTGGCCGCGCGCAGGGCCAGCGCCTCGAATACGGGCAGCATCGGGGTCATCGCATTGCCAGCGACCAGCTGTGCAAGCGGGCCGGCTGCAACCGCGTCGCTCTGGACTGCGACATCGGCATTGCAAAGCTGTAGCGACAGGCGTGTCGCGCCCGGCACCGCGTCGCGCACCAGCAGCAGCGCGCCGCCCAGCAATCCGCTGCTGGGCGAAGTGCGCCCGAGCGGCCCGGTGCCGGTGCCGTCGTAGGCGACCAGCAACACCGCCTCGCTGCCGGTGGCGATCTGCACGA
This sequence comes from Rhodanobacteraceae bacterium, assembly GCA_043752325.1. Classification (GTDB taxonomy): domain Bacteria; phylum Pseudomonadota; class Gammaproteobacteria; order Xanthomonadales; family Rhodanobacteraceae; genus Dokdonella. The sequence goes on from JAYUYW010000030.1 coordinate 4,930, forward strand.
GTGCCTCGAGCAGGCCTTGAGCGAAGCTCGCGTCATGGGCGCTGATTGCGGTGGCCGGTTCCTGCGCGCCAGCTCCAATCGTCCAGTAGCCGGCGGCGGCGTTGTGCACCGAATTGTGGAACTTGGTGGGAGAGATGGTGCGCGGCGCGTCCACCAGCGTGGCGCACATGTAGTCGGTGATGGCCATGTCGCCGTGGGTCGAGGCGAACACGGACGGCAGCAGGGCCGGATCGCGTCCCGCGGCGGTGCAGGCGGCAAGCGCAACGTGCAGCGCCACGGCCACGGTTTCCGGCGCACGGCGACGCTCGTTCGGTGCCAGCAGCTGCGGCGATGGCCGCGCCGGAGCGTCGGCGGGCAGAGTGCCAGCGGTGACGAAGGCGCGCGCAGATTCCCAGTCGGGCAAGCCACCGGTCCAGAAGCCAATGCCCGCAATGCTGGCTTCAAGGGTGGGAGCTTGCTGGCGGCTCATACGCGTCCGAACACCAGCGAGGCGTTGTTGCCACCGAAGCCAAAAGAGTTGTTCATTGAAAAGCGAATCGGCCGGCTCTCACTCGAAAAACGGATCTGTGGTCCGCAGGCCGGGTCGGGCAGGCTGCTGTTGAGCGTGCCAGGCAGCTCGCCCTCGGCCAGCGCCAGCAGGGCGATGACTGACTCGACAATGCCCGCCGCGCCCAAGGTGTGGCCAGTCCAGCCCTTGGTCGAACTGGCATGCAGCCCGGCCGGGAACATGCTGGCCACCGCGCCTGCTTCCACCGTGTCGTTGGCCGGCGTGGCCGTTCCGTGCAGGTTGAGATAGCCAACGTCGCCAGCAACTATGCCGGCACGCGCCAGCGCATCGCGCATGGCCAGTTTGGCGCCGACGCCCTCGGGATGCGGCGCGGACATGTGATGGGCATCGCTGGATTCGCCGTAGCCGCACAACTGCAGGTCGCCACCGCTTTCACCCGGACGCTCCAGTACGGCAAAGCCGCCTGCTTCCCCCAGCGAAAGGCCGACGCGGGTCGCATCAAACGGCCGGCATGGATCGGGCGACACCAGCTGCAGCGCGTTGAAGCCAAACAGCACGCTGCCGCAAAGGGTGTCCACGCCGCCGACCAGCGCCGCATCGGCCATGCCCGACTGGATGAGCCGCGTGGCCTGCGCGAACACCTTGGCGCTTGACGAACATGCGGTGGCGACGGTGATGCAGGGGCCGCGCAAGCCCGTGGCTTGCTGCACGAAGTCGCCCAGTGAATGCGGCGTGTGCACGATGGGACGGTCCAGGTCTGCTGGAAAACGGCTAGCTTCGCCTTCGCCATCCAGACGGCTGTATGCCTCCTCACTGGCGCCTATGCTCGCCGTCGAGGTGCCGATTACCACAGCCACCCGGTCGGCACCGTGCGCCGCGGTCATTTTGTCGACCGCGTCCAGCACGCCGTCCTGTTGCAGCGCCACCCAGGCGAGACGGTTGTTGCGGCATTCCCACTGAGCCCACTTAGCCGGCAGAGGGGCGTCCTCGATTCCTTCGACGCGGCCGATCCAGCAGTCCAGCGGATCGGGGCCGAAGTCGTTGCGACGCAGGCCGCTGCGACCTTCGCGCAGCGCGGACAACAGTGCATCGCGCCCACGCCCAACCGCAGTGGTGGCGGTATAGGCGCGAATGGCGATCGGTGGCATTGGTGAAAGCGATGAGGGCACGCGATTTCCAGGATTGCGGATACACCGATTATATCCAGCGCCCGGCATTCATGACGCAGGAACTGGCGCACCGCAACGCCCGCCCTGCGCGAGGTCAATCGACGCAGGCGGTGCGCGATGCAACGCGCGGCGACCAGCGACCATGTGCAATCAATCAGTCGCTGACTCCAGCGAATCGAATGCTTCATCCGTGGCCAGCACCTTGACCGGTCAAGTGCTGGATTGCGAGGGAGCCGCGTCGTTGTCGCTTGGCATGAACATGGGTGTCAGCAGCCACGCCAAGCCGATGCCGAACAGCATGGTCAGGCCGAATGCATGCAGCGCAGGCGTGCCGGACAGGGCGAGCAGGCCAAACGCCAGCAGGGTGGAAATTGCGGCAAGGGTAATCGTGAGGAACGGCCGCACCAGATCGCGCTGCGGTTGGGCCAGCAGGAAGATGCCGTAGTCGACACCCATGCCCAGGATCAGCAGCAGGGCGAGCATGTTGAACAGTTGCAACGGTTCGCCCAGCAGGCCGATCAGCGCAACCGCGAGCGCACTCGCAAGCGCCGTCGGCAGCAACGCGCGCCAAGCATGGCGACCAAAGCGCAGCGTCAGCGCGATGAAGACGAGCAAGTAGCTGATCGCAAGAATCCAGCCCATGCGCACGCGATAGCGCTGCATCAGGCTCGACACTTCCGATACCTTGTCGACGTAGCGGACACCGTTTTCAGGGTCGGCGAACGCTGCGAGTTTCGTTGTCGCGGGCGCGCCAGCGACGCCGTTCGGCGGACGCAACAACACGACGCTCGCCACGCCGCCGCGATACTCCGCCAGCCATTGATGGCGTAGCGGCTCAGAGACCGGCGCGGCAAGCCAATCCGAAATCGTCAGCAAGGCGGCCGGCGCTGATGTAGGTTTTTCAACGGCCTCGCCAAGCTGTTGCGAGGCCAGTGCAAGTACACCGTTGTCTGCATCGATGACGCGAGCGAACGACGCGGCATTAGCGCCTTGGCGCTGCCGTGATGGCACCCAGTCCGAGATTGCCTGATAGCCGCGCAAGTCGCCGTCGGTAACCGCCTGGTTCAGTCGCGCCGTCAACGCTTCTTCACGTTGCAAAACGGATTCTGCATCGATACCGCTGACGAGGAAAAATTGTGCGGGGCTGGGAAGATCGAGCAGGTCGTTGAGTCGACGCTGGTCGGCAATCAAGTTCGCAGGCGAGTTCTGCAGCAAGCGAATGTCGTCATTCGGATGCAGGCGCAGCGCGCCGACGATCAAAACGACAATGACGGCGGCAATGAAGACAAAACTCCACTTTCCGCGTTGCAATCTCGGCCAGCGCGCCCGCAGGCTCCCGATCCACGCGGCGAAGCGCGAGAAGCGCATCGAACGCGTATCAATGAAGGGGAACCACAACAATACGGTGAGGAACGCTGCAATCAGACCGGTCGCCGAGAACAGCGCAATTTGTTGCAGGCCAGGGAAGGGCGTCAAAGCGAGTAGTGCATAGCCGATCACCGTGGTCGACATCGCCAGCGCCATCGTCGGCCATTGCTCGCGCAACATGGTCCAGCGTTGCTCCGGCGCGCAGCCGATGCGATTGCTGAACCAGTTGCTGCCGTAGTTTTCGGCGACACCGACCAGGGTTGCGCCGAACACGACGGTGATCAGGTGCAGCTTGCCGAACACCAGGACGCAAACCGAAATCGACGTCGCCAGACCAATTGCGATCGACAGCATCACCAGCAGTCGCGGCCTGATTGCGCTGAACGCAAACCAGGTCAGCAGCAGGATGCCGAGGAACGATCCGACGCCAATCGTGTGCATTTCTCGTTGTGCCTGTCCCGCGGCGGCAGCGGCGTAAAGCGGCACGCCCACGCTGAGCACATCGGCATCCGGCGTCGTCGCCATTACGGCGGTCCGAGCGGCTTGCATCGAATCGACCAGTCGCGCTTGATCGCCGCTGGCAAAAGCCGAGACGCGGCTTTCCAGCATCAACACGGCGTAGTGCCGTTCGCCAGCGACGAGGCCCAAGCGACCATCGTCGATGCGGATCGGACTATCTTTCGCGCGCCCGGCGAGCCAATCGCCAAACAGGTTCAGCGGATCGCTGGCCCAACTGCCGATGCGGGGCATCGCCATGGGTCGATACAAAGCCTGCACCGCACGGTTTGCGAGATCGGCCGCAGGAGTCGATTCCAGTTCCTGACGCTGCGTCGCACTCAGCAATCCGCGTCGGAACGGCGTGAAGAAATCCAGCCAGTCCGAAGCCGTTTCATCTTCGATCCTGTAGCGAACGTCGATGGCCACGTCGGCGAGAGCCGCAGCGTAGGTATCACCTGCACTGCGCGAAGCAATAGCCGAATCGGCGCCGACAAGCACAACGATGCGCCGCGCACCCGCGTCGGCCAGCGCGCGCGTAACGCCGGCGACATCGGGTTCGCGATCGTCCTGCGGCAGCATCGCCAACACATCGGTTTCAAGCTTCAGCCGGTCGCCGGTCCACAGCCACGCGTTGTGTGCGCTGATCGCGACCACCAGCAGCAGCCAGACCAATGCCAGCGTACGAATGAATCGATGTTCGGCAGCGGCCACGTTGGCTATTCGAAGCGACTTACTTGAAGCGTTCCAGCTCATCCGCGTTCAGCGTCGCCGGAGTGCTGACCTGTTCGCTGAAACGAATCTGCGTGTGATCGCCGTTCGCTTCGTCGATGTCGATTACGCTCACGTGGGCGTCGCCCTTCAACGCGATCGCTCGGATCAGTTTTGCAAAGGCCGCCTGCTGTGGTTTCAGGTCGAGCGCCCACTGTTCCGCCACCGTCGTGCCGCTGATCGTGAACTGTTTGCCAAGCGCGGCAACGTCGCCATTCAATAGTGAAAACATCAAGCCGTTGATGATCCGCACCGACGGTTCGCTGTCGGCGCTCAGTCGAAACGTGACCGTATCGCCCTGGCTGGCGACGATCTCGTCACGGGTCAGCTTGAGCACGCTTGGGAAAGGTTTGGTTGTGCGCCAAAGCACGCCGCGCTCGCGAGAGACGATGAAATCGCCGCTCGACAGCAACGGCTTGCTGAAGCCTTCAATCCGTTTGCTTTGCTCGAAGTTGCCGCGCAGCACAGTCGGTTGTTCGAGCTGCGCCTTCACCACTGCAACGACATCGTCGCTGGCCTGCGCTGGCATCGCGAACAAGAGGCACAGCATGGCAATGCATCGAATTATCATGGTGCAACTCCCAGTCTGTGCCAGAGCACGCGCGGGCAGACGTAAAGCATTTCGCCCGTTCTCACGTCGATTGCCACCTGGATGGTATGGGCCTTGGTCAGCGTCACGCCGGTTTTGGTGTCGCGAATCACGTAGTCGATCTTCAAGCGGTTCTCCCATTCGACGATGCTGGCGCGAATCGTCAGTGCCTGCCGAAATCGTGCCGGTTTCACGTATTTCAATCGCATGTCAACGATTGGCCACGCATAACCGGATTCCGCCATGTCGGGGTAGTCATAGCCATACTTGGCAAGCACTTCACAGCGCGCCAGTTCCAGGTATTTCACGTAGTTGCCGTGCCAGACCACGTCCATCGGATCGAGATCGTGGAAGGCTGGCGCCAAGGAGGTTTCGTGGCTGAAATCGTGCGTGCTCACTCGTCTCAGTTCGCTTGGTGCGGCGGGCGAGCCGGTTCAAAAAGATCAGAGGCCATCAGGTCGATGCCGCTCAACATGCAATTGATCCCAGAACGGAAAGAAGTTGAACCAATCGTACGGCGAACGCCGCAACAAGGCAGTTACTTCGTCGGCATAGCGCGCTGCGAACTGCGCTATCGCCGCTTCGCGCGCACCACGCGGCAGCACGACGCGATCACAGAGTCGCACGAATCGGATCATGTAACTGTCGTCAGAATGAATGCAGCACATGAACCAGACCGGGCAGCGCAACAGGCTGGCCAGAACCCAAGGACCGGCCGGAAAAGGTGCCGTATGGCCGAGGAAATCAACGTCGACGGTCTGGCTGGCAAACACCGGTACGCGATCGCCGGCAATGATGACGTACTCACCTTTGGCGACTTTGTCTGAAAGCAGTACGGCCGTTTCCGGACCGATCTCGGTCACTTCAATCAGGTTGACTTCACTGTCCGGATTAAGCCGGGTCAACAAGCGGTTGAAACGCACCGCGTGACGGGTATGCACCAGTATGTTGAGGCGCACCGTGCCGCGGTGTTCCGCGATCGCCCGGCCGATTTCGAGGCAACCCATGTGCGCGGCCACCATTAGTCCACCTCGGCCGGCGGCGGCATCTTCGTAGAGCCGTTCGCGTCCTTCGGTCTGCACGCCAGCAATGTGATACCGACCGGAAGCGGCCAGCAATTTGTCGAGCATCGATTCGGCGAACAGCCCGACATGGCGAAGACTGTCGATCACACCGGGCTCATGTCCAATCGCCTGCGTCGCCGCCTCGACGCGACGCAGGTATTGCAACGAGACAGCGCGCAGCCGCGGATTCAGCAGCCAGTACATCAATACGACCGGATAGACACAGATCCGGAACGGCCAGCGCCCCAACAGCCGATGCACCCAGTACAGCAACCAGATGCCGACCACCGACGTACTCTCGCCCATGTCGGCCCAGTGTTGGCCTTTTTCGATCGAAACGGTCATCGCGTCAGTTTTCGCCAAAGCAACATTGGTGAGCGCAGCACCATGCCGAAGAACAGGCGCGTGTGCATGGCGGTGATGCGCAGGTTGTCGTCAAGCAAATTAAAGTGCGATACACCATCGCTCGGATAACTGACCCGGGTCGGCTGATTGATGATGGCAACGCGGCGCCAGTAGAGGCGCACCATGAGCTCGACATCGAAGTCCATTCGTCGCCCGATGCGCACCTCGTCGATCAGCTTCACGACCGGCGCCAGCGGGTAGACCCGGAAGCCGCACATCGAGTCGGTGATTGCGAACGACCAGGTATTGATCCAGACCCAGACGTGGGTCGCGTAACGGCCGTATAGACGGCTTTTTGGGACAGAATCATCGAAGATCGGACAGCCGCATATGACCGCTTCGGGATTTATCTGGGACTGTTGCAGGAAAGCCGGAATGTCGGCGAGATCGTGTTGACCGTCGGCATCGACCTGCAGCGCGTGGCTGTGGCCGCGCGCTGCAGCGTGACGCAGGCCAGCCATCATCGCGCCACCCTTGCCCTGATTGGTTTGCAGCCGCACCAGATCAATTGCGTCCTCGTTCGCGGCCAGTGTATCGAGCACGGCGGCGCATGCCGGCTCGCTGCCATCGTCGACCAGAATCAGTCGCAGGCCATGCGCACGCACGTCGGCGACCACGGCGCCGATCGCAGCGGCGTGGTTGTAGACAGGAATGACGACCACGTCCGAGCGCGTCACGGCGCCGCCCCGAACACGATGCGACCACTCGAATGTCGGCCCACCTGCGACGAGAAACCAAACGTGAGCGTGGCGCGATCCCGGTTCCATTCCAGCGCCATCTTCACCGCGTCGCCCGGGCGAATCACCTTCTGAAATTTGAGCGCTTCCATGCATCGGAAATCATCGCCGACGCCGAACAGCTCTCGGCCGAAGCGCACCGCCCATTCGACCTGTACCACGCCGGCGAGCACGGCCGCGCGCTCGAAATGGCCTTCGAAATATGGCGACGCGGGATCGATTTCGACCGCAAAGGTGAAGCAGTCGCCTACCCGATCCACCAGACGCGCGTAAGGTCGACGAAGATCGAACACGGCACGCGCTGCTGCGTCGGTGGTTTTGCCATGTTCGTTCTGCGGCAACGCCCATACCAGCCGCCAGCGTTCGGGACACACGACGATTTCAACACTGTCGGCGAGCAGGCCATGCAGTTTTTCCGTGTAGGCGCGCCGACCTTGTGCGTCAACCAACGCCCAACCCGATGCGCTCGGCACGATGACCGCGCCGAGTTGCGCGTTCGCTTCGTCCAACAACAGGGCGCGCGCATCGTCAACCAGATGGCTGTCGAGCAATGCAGCCACAATTGCGCTCAGCGCCAGAGGAGTCTCTTCCATCTTGACGATGCGCGGCGCGCCATCAGCGACGGAATTCACGAAACCACTCATGCCTGCGCCGCACGAACGCGCCGACGCACCAGCGATTCACCCGCGAACAGCAGTCCCATCAACAGGTAGGCGATCAGTCCGTTGTACAACGCCCATGTCGCATCACTGCCCCACAGAACAGTGGCCAGGGCGATGCTGCCATTGACGACGAAAAAGCCGCACCACACCTGGGTGACACGTCGCGTGTAGCGCACACCCGATTCCGGCAGGTCGGGTTCCTGCAGCCGGGCGAGACGTTCGATCGCGCTGGGCGGGTGAAGCAAGCTGATGGCAAACACGGCCAGCAACACCGCATTGACCAGCAGCGGATAAAACTTCAATGGCAGCACGCTATTACCGAAGGCGGCAGCGGCCGCGAGCAGCAGGCCACCGCCGGCAGCCACCAGCCAGATCGGTTGCCGTGTTGCCAAAGCACGCAAGCCTGCCACCAGCACCAGCAACAGGGCGAGCCACGCTGGCGAAACTTTGCCCATGCCGAACCAGACCAAGAGGGGATAGGCAACGGTCAGCGCGGCGACGATCAGCAACACGGGTTTTCGGACGGCGTCCGCCATCGACAGATTCCTAATCGCCGGGCTTGCTGATTAGCGTGTGCAGCGCATCGACCACATCCTGCAAGGTCCGCACGTTCTTGAAGGCTTCCGGTTGCAGGCGCTTGCCGACCAGTGGACGCAGTTTCACGATCAGGTCGACCGCATCGATGCTGTCGATGTCGAGGTCTTCATTCAGGCGTGCCTGCGGGGTGATGCGCTCGGGCGAAATGTCGAAAGTTTCCTGCAGGATCGACGACAGTCGTTCGAATATTTCTTGCTGGGTCATGCGAGCGATTTCCCCCTGTCGCGATTCATGCCGGTGGCGCGGTTTTGGCCGGCGCCGATTCTACAAAGGCAACCAGCGCATCGACGCTGGCGAAATGGGTGCGCGATTCCGCCGAATCGGCGGACAGTGTCACCCCGTAGCGCGTATGCAAGGCCAAGCCCAGCTCCAACGCATCGATGGAGTCAAGTCCCAGCCCTTCCCCGAAAAGTGGCGCGCTGGCGTCGATGTCATCGGGCTTGACGTCTTCCAGGTTCAGCGCATCGATGATCAGTTGCTTGATTTCCAGTTGCAGCGCGGCGCTGGTCATTCAGGATTCCGTGGTCGGTTCAGCCGGGCCGACATGATAACGACTGACCCGCCATCGGTGAACTATAGGCGCTGCCCTGGCGGTATCCACGAGGTCAGCTCGTCTCGAAATACTCGTGCAGCACGCGCGTCAGTTCACGCGCCGAGCGTGCTTCCTCGCCCTCGGCCAGGAACGGCGCGATCGCAATGTCCTCTTCGACGCGGATCGTGAAATGCGGGCGGCGCGGTGGAACCTGCCACCAAGGGCGGCCCTTGGGCAGCATCAATGGATCGCAATGGATGCGCACCGGGGTGATGTCGCGCGCCCCGCGCACCGCGATGTTGGCCGCGCCGCGTTGCAGGCTCATGGGCTGGCCCGGCCGCGTACGCGTGCCTTCAGGGAACATAACCAGATTGTTGCCGGCGCGGAGCGATTCGATGCAATCCTCAACCAGCCCAGCGCCGGAATCGTTGGAAAGGTAATCGGCGGCGCGCGCCGGTGCTCCGATGAACGGGTTGTGGAACAGCCCCGAGCGCACTACGCAGTCGGCGTTCGGTATCACGGAAATCAGGAAAACCACGTCGATCAAGGTGGGATGGTTGGCCAGCACCAGCAGCCCGCGGCGTTCCAACCGCCACTGATCGATCACTTCGTAACGCAGCACGCCGAACAGGCGCATCCAGCCAACAAACACCCGGAATCCCAAGTGGATGGCCTTGCGAGCGAAGGTTCGCCTCCGCGCGCGATCGCGCACTAGCAGATGCAGCAGCGGAACGCCGATGCCCCCAAGCACGACGCCACCGAGGCCGAACGTCGCAAACCCCAGACCGCTCGCGACTACCCGCCAGCCGCGATCAATTGCCTGCAACATGACGCCGCCCAAGCCGAAAGCTGGTGCCGATGCAGCCCTCCAACAGTCGTCGATGCGAGCGCAGGTCCATTGTCAGCCGAGCCAGCCGTTCAGGCCAAGTCGCGCAGTGGCAGACTCCGAATCGCCATTGGCCGGCGCATACATCGATGGGAGGGAAGACACGATCAGGGCATTCGATTGGTTTTTGCCGACAGCGCATCAGGTGGTATCGGCGGTGGAACAAGCTGCAGCCAACGCCCCGGCGGTTGCCCGGCGGGGCGATACGGATCAGCGGGACAATCCGAACAACAGCGACGATACCCAGCCTTTGTTGCCGAGTTCATCCTCGACTTCCCACATGACGCCGTCCTTGTTTCCAGTCGGGTAAAGCATCATTCCGGAATCAAGCGGACGCACGACAGCGCCGCTACCTTTCGAGTTTGCAAACAATCGACCCGGCTTGCTCATCGTGACCGCCTGCTGCGAATTCGCCTCCGAGGCGTTGTCGGGTAAGCCACCCAATTGCGCGACCAGGTCGGTATAAGCCTGCAGGTAGGCGAGGGTGACGACCTGACCGATTTCGGTGTTCGCGTACCCGGTGGCACCCGCGCCGGCAAAGCCGCCGAAGAACGCACCACCGCCGGCACCCCAACCGAGGTCGGTCTTTCTGGCGCTGCCTTCGACCATGGCAACCTGTTCGGACGAACGCACGTCGGTTACCGTCAGCACCACGTCGGCGGATTTCTTCTTGATGTTGATGCCACCGACCACCGCACCAAGTGTGCGATTGCCGATCAAACCACCCAGCATGCCGCCGATGGCATTGCCGCCAGCGTCCGAATTTTGTGAGACAAGATCAGGAATCAGAACATAGTCCGCCGCCTTGATTTGACCCTTGCCAATATTGGAGCGACCACGCAATTCGCCGCCAGAGGCCAGTTCGCGCTCCGCCTTCATGGCTTCCATGCCTTTGCCGCGATCAACCAAGGTAAAACAGCGCGACTTGCTGACGAATACCTTAAGCAGCGCCGCTGGCGAGCCCAGTTGCTGGGCGTACCACCAGTTGGTGTCCGGCTCGATCACCGCGATGGCGCCGAGGCTCTTGGAGCAGGTCGGAATTTCAGCCGACTTCTCGGCGCGAATCTGCTGCGCCGACTTCTGCTTCGCCGCAACCGGCGATACCGCGACCAACGCGGAAAGCACACCGCACAGCAACGGAACCGATTTCGCAAAACGGTCTTGATTCTTCATGATTGCCCCCTAAAGTGATCCGGATCGACCGCACCTGCGACCGAATGTCTAAAGCATAACGCAGCATGGCGCTTACGCAGGACATGCTGGATTCTCGTGCTACGCCAGAACATTCGCAACGGAGTCATCATGGCCTTTGTTTTCGAACCCGCCCCAATTGCGACGCTTTCCGTCGTCGGTACAGCCGATCGCTTCCCGGTCCACCGCATTTATTGCATCGGCCAGAACTACGCCTTGCATGCGCAGGAGATGGGCAGCAGCGTTGACCGCGAGCGGCCGATGTTCTTCATGAAGCCGGCCGATGGGGTTGTCGTCGGCAACGCGGACGTGCCGTATCCATCGGCGACCAACAACCTGCACCACGAGGTCGAGATGATTGTCGCGTTGGCCAGCGGTGGTCGCGATATTCCGGTCGAAAAGGCACTGGAACGCGTCTACGGCTACGGCGTCGGCATGGATCTGACCCGACGCGACCTGCAACTGGAAGCCAAGCAAAAGGGTCGGCCCTGGGACACGGCCAAGGGTTTCGATCATTCCGCGCCGGTATCGGCCCTGCGTCGCGTCAGCGAGGTCGGGCATCCGAGTGCTGCCGCGCTGACGCTGACCGTCAATGGCGAATGCCGGCAGCAAGACAACATTAACCAGATGGCATGGCGCGTGGCCGAGATCATCAATGCGCTGTCGTGCCTGTACGAATTGCAAGCGGGCGACCTGATTTTCACCGGAACACCAGCGGGCGTCGGTCCTCTGCAGGTGGGCGATCAGTTCGTCGCAACGCTTGGCGATATTGCGACACTCAGCGGTCGCATTGTTGCGCAGGCTGACGCGGTCGGCGATCAACGGATGCTCTGATCAAGCCCGCAAAGGCGTCACGGATCTGTGTGATCGCCGCTCTACCCGCACGAGATTGATCAGAGCCTGCTGCCTGGCGATGCGTCGGGCGCGGCGGATGCGATGTGGCGAAGCTTCGGCACCACCATCGGTACGGTCAGCATCGTGCTCGCCACTGCCATCAACAGCAACGCGGTGAACGCTTCGGCGCTGATGATGCTGCGGTCGAGCAGGATGTTGGCGAAAATGATCATGATCAGCGCCTTGGTCTGCAACAACCAGCCGATGATCGAGGCCTCGCCGGGCGGCCACTTCAGCAGGCGCCCAGCAAGATGCACGCCGGCAAGTTTGCCGGCCACCGACGCGAGCAGCAGCACGGCGGCTGCAGCGAATACCACGCTGCCGCCGAGGCCCCAGTCGGTGCGCAAGCCCGTGCTGAGGAAAAACACCGGCATGATCACCAGCAGCACGTGGTGGCGCAGCAGGTCGAGACGATCGCCGTCGAACCACGCGCGGTCAATGACAACGCCGGACAGGAACGCGCCGACCATGAAGTGCAGCCCGGCCCAATCCGCCGCAAACCCGCAAACGGCCAGCCAGATCAAGCCGATGTACCAGCGATCGCTTTCCTGCACACGGCGCATCAGCGCGCGAAACGCCATCGCCGCTGGAACAAATGCGCCGAGGAATCCGACTTGGCGACCAATGCGTTCCCAGTCGAGCAGGATCAGCGCCAGCACGCCCCAGATCGCGATGTCGTCGAGGCTGGCATAGCGCAGCACGCGCTGGCCGAGGGGTTTGCGCAGGATCTCGATCTTCTCCATGAACAGGATCAGGATCGGCAACGCGGTGACGGCACAGGCCATGCCGACGCCGACGACGAACTGCCACGACGAGCCTTTCTCTCCCATCCAGTCGCTGCCCTGCCAGAGCATTAGCGCAGCGGCAATGCAGCCGAACGCCAGCGGCAT
>JAYUYW010000031.1:0-7592 GCA_043752325.1 Rhodanobacteraceae bacterium
CTCGCCAGCCCTGACGTTATTACCCTGCCGGCCGGGATTTTCACCAACACAACGCAGGCTGCGGCGAACGAGGACAGTAACCTCGGCGGCGACCTGGACATCAACAGCGACATCACGATCAATGGGGCTGGTTCGGCAACGACGATCGTCCAAGCCGCCACGACTCCCGGTGTTGCCAGCGAGCGCGTTTTCCACCTGCGCTTCTCGGGCCCGAAGGTGCTGAACGATTTGACGGTTCGGCACGGTCGCAACACGGGAAGTGCCCTCGGCGCCGGTGTATTGGTCGAAGCTGGCACTGTCGTCGTAACGTTGAACCGTGTGGTCATTGCCAACAACGAAGGCGGCGCCAATGGTGGTGGCCTCGCTATCTCCAGCGCCAACGCGTCGATCACCACGCTCAACCTTTGCAGTGTCGAGAACAACACCACAGGTAGCATGGTATCGGGACCTTCAAACGGGGCAGGGGTCCTGTTTCTTGGCGCTACGGCAACGCTCAATATCAACGATTCGAACATCACCGGAAATACGGTCTCCAACATGGGGAGTTCCAGCGCAGCCGGGCTTTATTCCGACGGAATTTTGAACATCACCAACACCGTCGTTTCAAACAACACCGCGACATCGTCTGGAAGTACCACGTTTGCCGGTGGCATCAATATCATCGGTGGGACGGCAACGATCCTGGGTTCAACCATCGGTGGCAATGTGTCGACGGTAACGGGGGGCGGAGGCTCCGGTTTCGCTGGGGGCATATCCAGCCAGGACGCTACCCTCATCCTTGCCAACTCCGTGGTTTCCGGAAATACCGCCAGCCGGTTCCATGCCGGAATCAGAACGATTGCGTTGAACGCGCCGACCACCACGACGATCACCAACAGCACGATCAGCAATAACACTGCTGCCTTTGAGGGTGGCGGGGTGATCAATTTTTCGGGTGGCCTAGAGGCTGCTACCACCAACATCACTGGCTCGACGGTTCGCGGAAATAGTGCGAACGGGCCGACCAACATCGGTGGCGGACTGGAAAATTTTCACTCGTCAACCGGGGCCGCCGTAATCAATGTGACCAATTCCACGGTCAGTGGAAACATCGCGGCACGCGGCGCTGGCAGCCACAACAGTGGCATCGCGGCGAGCATCAATTTCAATTTTTCGACGATCGCCGGCAACACCGCAACAGTCGGTGGGGGCGGAATTTTCCAGACTGCCGGCGGTACCACCAGTCTGAAGAACAGCGTCGTCGCCGACAATGCGGCGCCTGCGGGCCCTGATATTTCCGGCGTCGTTACTTCGCTTGGCTACAACCTCGTCGAAAATGTCACTGGCGGGACCTTCGCTGTCCTTGCTGGTGACGTCACTGGGACGGATCCGCAGCTGGGACCGTTGGCGAACAACGGCGGAAGCACCATGACGCATCGGCCGAGTCCATCCAGCCTGGCGATTGACGCCATTCCGACTGGAACGAGCGACTGTGGGGTGGCGGTGACCACGTCCCAGAATGGTTTGCCGCGCCCGCAACAGGCGGGTTGCGACAAGGGTTCGGTGGAAGTGAATCCGGAGTTGATTTTCCGCGACGGATTCGACGGGTTTTGAATCCGTGATGCAAACGCTCGGCTAGACGTCGAATGCAGTCACGCATATTTCGCCGGTGCTGTTGCACACGCCCTGCGAAGGGCCCGGCAAGTTCCATCCGGTGTTTTCGGTCAACCTGCCACGCGTTCTTCGTTTCAGCGATTCTGCTGTCAGCAGCGAATTCGACAACTCGCGAATCGTCACCGCGCCAGCAGGACAATCACCGCTCCCGTTCCTCCTTGCGCGGCGGGTGCAGACGCATAAGCCAGCACATCAGCACGGCGGCGAAGCATGCTGTCGGTCAGTTTCTTGATGACCGGGCCATTGGCTTTCGAACGCAAGCCCTTGCCGTGGATGATGCGAACGCAGTATTCGCCGTGGCGGTGGGCGTCTTCGAGGAACAATCGAATCGCTTCGCGGGCTACCGGGATGGTCATCTGGTGCAGATCGATTTCGGCGCGGATGCTGAATTTTCCACGGCGCAGGTCGCGCAACAGTTTCGGCGATTGGCCTTCTTTCAGGTGCAACAGTTCGTCGCCCATTTCGATGGTGCCGGAATCGAAAGAGTGGGTGAGTAGTTCACCGCTGACGGCGGCCTCGTCCATCATGAACTGACGCGCTTCGGGTTCTGGACCGCGCTTGGGTTCGATGACTTCGCTGCGCGGGTGCAGGGCACGCACCGGCCCAATCGCGTCGTGAAACAAGCGGATATCGTCGTCACTGGGCGGTGGAGCAGGGCGGCGCTTCATGCTGTTGAACATAGCGGCGTGGCGAGATTTGGCAAGCGCCAACACCCGCCACGCGCGCTGATGCGTGTGTGCAAGGACGTGCGAACGGTGCCTTGCAAACCAGCCGCCAAGCCGAATCCGTTATCATGCGCGTTCAATTTCTGCCGGCATTGCCGGTGCAAACGGGGTGGCAATGCGCGTATTGGTCAGCAACGACGACGGTGTCGAGGCGCCGGGAATCCGGGTGCTGGCCCAGCGTCTTGCCGAATGGGGTGAAGTGACCGTGGTGGCGCCGGATCGCGACCGTTCCGGTGCCAGCAATTCGCTCACCCTCGATCAGCCAATCCGGGTCAGTGACCTCGGCGAACAGCGTTACCGCGTCGCTGGAACGCCGACCGATTGCGTGCATCTGGCGCTTTCCGGCTTGCTGGATGTCGAGCCCGATATTGTCGTTTCCGGCATCAACAATTCTGCCAATCTCGGCGATGACGTGATCTATTCCGGCACCGTTTCGGCCGCAATGGAAGGGCGCTTCCTAGGCTTGCCGGCGATTGCAGTGTCGCTGGTTACGGTGGATCACAACGCCATCCATTTCGACAGCGCGGCGGAAGCGGTGCTGCGCGTGCTTAACAAGCTGCTGCTCGATCCATTGCCGGCTGACACAATTCTCAATATCAATGTGCCGGACTTGCCGTGGAGCGAGATCAAGGGCTTCGCGGTGACACGACTGGGAAAACGCCATCGCTCCGCGCCGTCCATCGAACAGACCGATCCGCGAGGTCGCGCCATGTGGTGGATCGGCCCAGCCGGTGCCGCTGACGACGAAGGTCCCGGTACGGATTTCCATGCCGTGCGCGAAGGCATGGTATCGATCACGCCGATCCTGGTTGACCTCACCCGTTACCAGGCGTTGGAAAAGGTCAGCGGCTGGGTCGAGAGCCTGCAACTGGCCGATGCAAATGTCGCGTGATGGCCGAGTGGCAATGAGTCACTTCGCCGGCAACAGTGCGGAAGTGCGCGGCTTGGGCATGACCTCGCAACGCGCGCGTGATCGCTTGATCGACAGGCTCGCGGCTGATCCCTACGCCGACCGGCGCGTGCTCAACGTCATGCGGGAGATGCCGCGACATCTTTTCATCGACGAAGCGTTGGCCTCGCGTGCTTATGAAGACACCGCGCTACCGATTGGCCACGGCCAGACGATTTCGCAACCGCTGGTGGTCGCGCGAATGAGCGCGGCGCTGATTGCGGGCGATGCGCCGCCGCGCAAGGTGCTGGAAATCGGCACCGGCTCGGGTTACCAGTGCGCCGTGCTGGCAGGCCTGGTTGCAGAAGTATTTACGGTCGAGAGGATCGAAGACCTGCTGCGCAAGGCGCGCAAATGTTTTCGCAAGATCGGGCTCAACAACATTCGATCCAAGCATGACGACGGCAAACTCGGCTGGCCCGAACACGGCCCCTTCGACGCGATCATGCTGACCGCAGCCGGTCTCGCGTTGGAACCGGCGCTGCTGCAGCAACTCGCACCGAATGGCCATCTGATCGCGCCTGTTGGTCCGCCCGGGAAGCAGACGCTGGTGCGGGTTCGCGCAACCCAGGACAGCTACATCCGCGAAGACCTGGGCGCTGTCAGTTTCGTGCCTTTGCTCGGCGGAGTTCGCTGATGAAACTGTTCAAGCCGATCTACGAAAAGGCGATGCATTGGGCCGCAAAACCCCGCGCAGAAGCATTCCTTGCTGGTCTTAGTTTTTTCGAAGCGATCATCTTTCCGGTCATGCCAGAGGTGATGCTGGCGCCGATGACGTTGGCGAAACCGCAGCGCTGGTTTCGCTACGCCACGATCAGCCTGATTTTTTCGCTGCTTGGTGCTGTGATCGGCTACCTGCTCGGACATTACGCCTTCGAGTCACTGCGACCGCTGCTTGAATGGCTGGGCTGGCTTGGGCCGATCGACCAGATGGTCGACAAACTTCGAGTCGACGTGGCACAGAGCCCGTGGACGGCGTTCTGGCTGTTGGTTTTCGCCGGATTCCTGCCGATTCCACTGAAAATATTCACTTGGGCGTCGGGCATTGTCGGCGTGCCGATGCTGCCGTTCCTGGCCAGCATGCTGGTCGGTCGCGGCAAGCGCGTGTACTTGCTGTGTGGCGCGTTGCGCCTCGGCGGGCCGCGCGCGGAAGCAGCGCTGCATCGCTGGATCGAACCAATTGGCTGGATCGCGGTGGCGTTGCTGGCCCTCGTGGTGGTCTACTTCAAGTTTATTCGCTAGGAATGCGTCGAATCATGTTGCTGAGGAATATTCGCGTGCTGATGGTGCTGTGCCTAGCGGGTGCGATCGGCGCCTGCAGCAGTGCCGGCTATGTGCGCAAGGATCGCGCTTCGGGCGTCAAGCCGTCGCGCAGCAATACGGTGGTTGCCAGACCGTCGGTCAGCGGGCCGAGTTATCGCGTCGCCAAGGGCGACACCTTGTACGGTATCGCGTTCCGCAACGGCCTGGATTTCCGCGACCTCGCGCGTTGGAACAACATCTCGTCGCCGTTCACGATTTATCTCGGGCAGACGCTGCGCCTCGGGCCGACTGGTATCGTGACGACGGCGCGATCAACATCATCGTCACCCGCACGAACGTCGCCGCCATCGGTACCCGCATCGACCAATACGGCGCCTGAACCGACCGGTCCTGCGGCTGCGGCAAGTGCCGGTTCGGTCACCAGCGCACCGCCGCCGAGTTCCCAACATCCGCCGTCGATGAATTCAGGACCGGTGTCATTTAGCTGGCCGCTCGAAGGTCCGTTGCTGGCCCGCTACGCCAGTGGCGATCCGGCACGCGCCGGTATCGACATCGGCGGCAAGGCCGGCACCCAGGTGAAAGCAGCGGCCGATGGCGAAGTGGTCTACAGCGGCAATGGTCTGGTGCTGTACGGCGAGCTCATCATCATCAAGCACACCAACTCGCTATTGTCGGCGTACGCGCGCAACGGTCGGCGACTGGTTGAGGAAGGTTCGCGTGTGAGGGCCGGCCAGCCAATTGCAGAGATTGGCGCACCGCGCCAGCAACTTCACTTCGAAATTCGCCGCGACGGCAAGCCGGTCAATCCGCTGGAATATTTGCCCAAGCGTTGACGACAGCGGATGGCCGGCTGCGACTCGGTTACCATCAGCCACCGATGAGCGACGCCACCCCACAAGCGCCCGAATCCGACGACCTGCTGGAGCTGCTCGACGCCATCGAGCAGCCGGACGACGAGGTTCGTTCGTCGACGGGTTCCTATCTCAACGAAATCGGTTTGATTCCGTTGCTCGACGCCGAAGACGAATGGTCGCTGGCGGAGCGCATCCACGGAGGCGACAGCGAAGCGCGGCGGCGCATGATCGAGTCGAACCTGCGCCTGGTCGTCAGCATCGCGCGCAACTACGTCGGCCGCGGTATGCCGTTGCTCGACCTGATCGCCGAAGGCAATTTCGGATTGATCCGCGCCGTTGAAAAATTTGAACCCGAGCGCCGCCTGCGTTTTTCCACCTACGCGACCTTCTGGATTCGTCACGCCGTGCAGCAGGCGATCATGAACCAGGCGCGCACCGTGCGGCTGCCGGTGAATGTTCTGCGCGAACTGTCGCAGGTATTGCGTTGCAACCGCGAACTGACCGCGTCGCTCGGTCGCCCGCCGACGCTCGACGAACTTGCCAAGGCAGTCGGCAAACCGACGGCGGATGTCGCCGAACTGTTTCGACACAACGAGACGATCAGCTCGCTCGATGCACCACTATCGGGCGACGACGACCGCGCCTTGATCGAGAAGGTCGCCGAATATGACGACGCCGAAACCGTGCTTCCGGAAGCCGACCGGGTCGGGCCATTACAGCAGTGGCTGCAGCAACTCAATCCACGCCAGCGACTGGTCGTATCGCGTCGCTATGGTCTCGATGGCGAACCGCTGCAATCGCTCGCTGAACTCGCCACTGAGCTGGGAATCAGCCGTGAACGCGTGCGCCAGATTCAGCAGGATTCGTTGACCAAGCTGCGAAAACTTTCGCAGGCTTGACGTCGGAATTCAGGAGCGCGAATTTCCCGACCTCTACACCGCAAGAATTGATCGCAGCGTATCGGATGACTTCCAGTGCCAGCCGCAGATGTAGCGCGGCAGGTTCCAGCGGTCGCTGGTCATCGTCACTGGCTGCGCACCGTCGCCCATCGCCGCAGCCATGCCGTGTTCGTGCTGGAAGTTCGGCAGGTAGTCGTCGTGCAGATACGCTGGAACGTGACTAAACGGGTAGCAAAACAACCGAGTTTGTTGCGGCGCAATTCGCTCATTAATAAAGCGTGCAGCGGCCGCAATCTCCGCGTCGGCTCGTGCATGGTTGTCGACATCCATGAACGACCCGCGCGCCATGTCGTCAATTCCCGGCGCAGTCACAGCGGTGTGGTTGTGGTCCCAACTGTGGTTCTCTATCGCAATCAAACCGGACTGTTGCGCCGCAGGCCACCATACGTCGTCCATCCAGCCTTTGCCGGCGAGGCAGACGCGGTCCATATCGTCACGTGCCTGCGGCGAGGCGATGACGAAGCAGGTGAGGTGCAGGTTCGGCTGCGCATTCACGCCACGCTCGGTGATGAAGTCGCGCATGCAGCCCAGCATGCCGCGTTGGGGACCGTGGATTGGATGGTCCAGATCGCGGAAATCGAAGTCCGATCCATCATCGCAAGTCAGCGCCACGCACATCGACAGGTCCCGCGTCGCCTCGCCCAGCAACTGCTCGATCACCCAGTGCAATGGCACGACGCGCAGGCCGAGATCGTCGATCAGGCGCAAGTCCGACGCGAACGCCAGTAGGTCATTCGACGCGTAATCGTTGCCGGAAATATTGACGGCGTGGTAAGTGAGGATGGGTACGCGCATTGGCGGAGTAGAAAAGTTCTCGTCATTCCCGCGTAAGCGGGAACCCATTTTGATCGTTAGCAATCTGCGAAATCTACAGCAGAATAAGAATGGGTTCCCGCCTACGCGGGACTGACGAATCTGCAAGAGTCATCCGACGGACGTTCTTCACCGCGCACATCGTCGCAGCCTTGACCGCGCGATTCGGCCAGCGGTTGCCTGCCGGTACAATGGCCGACTTACTTTTCGCGCAGGAACCGCCATGGCCTCCACTCCGCTGAATCCATCTGATCTCTACGACGTTCGTTCGCTACTCAGCGAAGACGAGCAGATGGTGCAAGACAGCGTTGCGCGCTTTGTCGACAGCCGTGTGTTGCCGATCATCGGCGATTGCTTTGACAAGGCCGAATTTCCG
>JAYUYW010000032.1:0-7584 GCA_043752325.1 Rhodanobacteraceae bacterium
TGTCGATCCAGTTGCGCACGGAAGATGCGTTGCGCTTGTTGTTCGTGGAGTGCAGTGACCAAGGCATCCTGCGCGGATTGGCGCGCTGGGATGAAGCAGGCGAAGTGGCCGCAAACTTGCCGGACGGCGCCTTGCTGGCCATCACCATCGAGCATGCCGACAGCGACAAGCGCCAGCAGGGTTTGGTTGCGCAAGAAGGCGGCGATCTGGAAGTCGCCTTCGTGCACTATTTCGAGCAGTCCGAGCAACTACCGACGCGGATCATGCTGGTCGAACGCGATGGCCGTTGCGCCGGCATGTTGTTGCAACCGCTGGCGATCGATGCGGCGTCAGGCCAACGACGTGACGAGGATGGCTGGAATCGCGTGAGCCATTTGCTCGCGACGCTGAGCGCCGATGAATTGGTGATGCTGCCGCCCACCGACATTCTCTTGCGATTGTTCCACGGGGAAGACGTTCGCGTGTTCGATCCGCAGCCGCTCCGGTTCGAGTGCAGTTGTTCGCGAACGCGCGTCGCCAACATGCTGCGTTCACTGGGCAAGGATGAAGTCGAAGCTTCGCTCGCTGCCGAGGGTTCGATCAGCGTGACGTGCGAGTTCTGCAATCGCGATTATCGATTCGATTCCATCGATGCGGCCGAGTTGTTCGCGGCTCCGACACCGGTGCGGGGATCACACAGCGCTCATTAGAAATTGCAGCGCGTGGGCTGCGATCAGCGCAAAGGAATCCGCGCCAGTAACTCGCGCACGCGGTCGCCGCTAGCTGCACGCAACAAGCTCGGCGCCATCTTGCGTAGCGAAGCCATGTCGAGCCTTCCGATGCGTTCGCGTACTTCCAGGATCACGCCGGGATGCATCGAAAGATCGGTGAGTCCCAGCGCCAGCAACAATGCCGTGTACTCAACCGCGCCAGCGATCTCACCGCAGAGGGTGACGCGCCGATCCGCACCGCGAGCAGCGCGAATGATCAGCGCTATCAGCTTCAGCACGGCCGGATGCAAGGGATCGTAGAGATCGCCGAGCTCGGTGTTGTTGCGATCAGTTGCCAGCGTGTACTGGACCAGGTCGTTGGTACCAATCGCGATGAAGTCCAGATCGCGGATCATCCCTTGCAGCGCAATCGCCGCTGCCGGCACTTCAATCATCGCGCCGAGTTCCACCCGCTCGGCGACGCTGATGCCCTCCGCGCGTAACTCACGCGTGCAGGCGACCTGCAAATTGCGCACGCTGATCACCTCCGCCAAGTTGGTGATCATCGGCACCAGGATGCGAACTTGGCCGAACGCCGACGCGCGCAGAATGGCGCGCATCTGGGTCGCCATCAGTTGCGGTCGGCGCAGGGTGAGGCGCACACCGCGAACCCCGAGTGCGGGATTGGCTTCGCTGTCGTTGCCCAGGCCCGACTCCGAACTCTTGTCAGCGCCGAGATCAAGTGTGCGAATTGTCACTGGAAGGCCGGACATGCCAAGTACCAGATCGCGATAGGCGAGGAATTGTTCTTCCTCGCTCGGTAATTCGCGGCGCTGCATGAACATGAACTCGGTGCGGTACAGGCCGATCCCCGCCGCGCCAAGGCTGCGTGCGTGGGCGACATCCGCTGGCATTTCCGCATTCGCGAACAGGCAGATTTCGTGACCGTCCGCCGTCCGCGTTTCGGCATCGACAAGCAGCGCAAGGCGCTTGCCAAGCTGGATCTGTTCGCGCTGCCAGCGGCTGTACCGGGCAAGATCCTGCGCGGTCGGGTGGACGATCAGCTGGCCGCGCTCGCCGTCGATAAGGATCAGATCGTCATCGTTGATACTCGACAATGCATCACTGACGCCGACCACCATCGGCAGGTGCATCGACCGCGCAAGAATCGCGCTGTGAGAGAGCGTGCTGCCCGACGCCAGCACCACGCCGAGCACGCCGTGTTCCATCAGCGGAACCAACTCGGAAGGTGCGACCGTATCGCTGACCAGGATTTCACCGACGCGCGAAGCCAACTTGCGTTCGGCTTCGCTGGTCGGACGCGCCAGCACCGCCTGGACGCGACCGATCACGTGCTCGAAATCTTCCTTGCGACTGCGCAGGTAGGGGTCTTCCATCGCATCGAACACGGCGACCAGTTGATCGCTCTGCATGCGCAGCGCCGAGCTGGCGCGGAAGCGCTGGTCGCGGACCAGGGAAACGATGCTCCCGATCAGTTCCTGGTCCGACAAAATCAAACGATGCGCGTCGATGAATTCGCCGACGTCGCGCGCCAGCGCGCCGGTCAACTTGCTGCGCAGTGCGTTGAGTTCTTCGCGAGCGGTGGCGAGAGCTGCGTAAAGGCGGGCCAGCTCGTCGGCGATTTCGTCAGGTTCGAGCCGGTGATCGTCGATGACCTGCCGGCTGGGATGTTCGAGGCGGGCCCGACCCAGTGACATGCCGCGCGCCGCGCTGCTGCCTGTCAATATCGCTCGCATCGCTCTCCCTGGTTGGCTGATCTTGACCCCCGATTCAATCAGGGCATCGTTGCTGGATTGTTACTGCCCTTCGTCGAACTTGCGCTCGAACAGGTCGATCAATGCTGCCATCGCGGCTTCCTCTTCTTCGCCTTCGGCACGCAAGGTGAGCTGCGCGCCGAGGCCGGCAGCCAGCATCATCACGCCCATGATGCTCTTGGCGTTGACCTCCTTGCCGCGGTAGACGATGAAAAGATTGGCCTGGAATGGTTGCAAGGTCTGGACGAGTTTGGCCGACGCCCGCGCGTGCAGGCCCAGCTGATTGCTGACGGTAATATCGCGCTCAAGCATGGTCTACGAGAATGCCTCCACGCCCGCCGCTGGCTGCGGTCTGCGCCAGTTCGTCGAGAGTTTGTTCGGGGTAATTGAGGACACGCAACAGCATCGGCAGATTCAATCCCGACACGCTGTGCATGTGCACACCGAGCTTGGGCAATTGATGGGCGACATTGCAGGGCGTGGCACCGTACAGGTCAGTCAGCACCAAAACGCCATCGCCGTCGTCGAGCGCCTTGGCGCGACGTGACGCGTCACGCGCGGTGTTTTCCGGGTCGCAACAACTCGCGGGTATTTCCATCACGTCCAGCGCCAGCGGCAAGCGGCCGAGCACATGACGGGCCGCATTGACCAACGCCCCGCCCATCGTTTCATGGGTGAGCAGCAACAATCCGACACTCATTATTCCATCTCGCGGTGATAACTCAGGACTTGGCGGTGGCGATCGCGGTATCGTTCTGCCAGGCGCTCGGCCAGGTAGACCGAACGATGGCGGCCACCGGTGCAACCGATGCAGATGGTGACATAACTGCGCCCATCGGTCTCGAAACGTGGCAGCCAGTTGTCGAGGAACGAGCTGATATCGTCGCGAAACGCGCCAACATCGGGCTGCTGCTCCAGCCATTCGCGCACCGGCGCGTCCTTGCCTGACAGCGGCCGCAACTGTGAGTTCCAGTGTGGGTTGGGCAGGCTGCGTGCGTCGAACACGAAATCCGCATCGGCCGGAACGCCGCGCTTATAGGCGAACGATTCGAACAGCAGGGTCAGAGAACCGGCTGCCGCGCCCATGCTGGTGATGATGAGCCGGCGCAACTGATGCACGTTGAGATCGCTGGTGTCGATCACGCGGTCGGCGATGGATTGCATCGGTCGCAGCAAGCGTCGTTCCATCGCGATCGCATCAGCCAATGCCAGGCCGTCGCTGGACAGCGGATGGCGTCGTCGCGATTCCGAGAAACGCTTTATGAGCACCTCGTCGCGCGTGTCCAGAAACACGGTTTGATAACCGATGCCTTGGCCGGCCAGCGTTGCCAACACATCGGGCAGGCGTTGCAGGTCTTCCTGCCGATTGCGCACGTCGGCACCGACAGCGAGCCGGCGATCGCGTTGCGATTCGTCGCGTGACACGGTGTCAACCAGTGCCGGCAGCAGCGCGACGGGCAGGTTGTCTACGCAGTAGTAATCAAGGTCTTCCAGCGTTCGCAGCGCGACCGTCTTGCCAGAGCCGGACATGCCGCTGATCACCGTCAAGGCAGGCGTCTGCGATGGCGCGGGAGCGTCCTGACTGTTCACCACGGCGGCAACCTGCGCATTTGATGGGCTTGGCGATCCATGAAGGTCTGCGCGGGGTCCAGCCCCTTGGTGCGCAGCATGTGGGTTCGTACAGCCGCTTCAGTCAGCACCGCGATATTGCGACCCGGTGCAACCGGAATGACGATCTGCGGAATCTGCATGTCGAGCACCTCGCGATAGCCAACGTCGCCGGTAAGGCGGACCATGCTATCCGGCATTGGCTGGTCGAAGCGCTGCGGTTGCAGGTGCACGATCAGCCGCAGGTATTTGGATTGCTTCACCGCCGTGTGACCAAACATTTCCCGCACGTTGAGGATGCCCAAGCCGCGCACTTCGAGCAGGTCGCGCAGCATTTCGGGACAGTTCCCGTCGATCACATCCGGCGCAATCTGGGTGAACTCGGGTGCGTCGTCAGCAATCAGGCGATGGCCGCGCGTGATCAACTCCAGCGCGAGTTCGCTCTTGCCGGTGCCGCTGTCGCCCGTGATCAGCACGCCGATCGAGTAGACCTCGATGAACACGCCATGCAGGGTCACTGCTCGCGCGAGTGCCCGCGCGAGGTGGTACTGCAGATAGGTGTAGATTTCGTGGCCGCGTTTGCTGGTGATCCACAGCGGCGTCGCTGAATCATCCGCGGCTTCGCGCAGATCGGCCGGGATCGCCTGATCCTTGGTCACAATCAACGCAATCGGCCGATTCGCGGTGATCCGCTCGATGGTTTCCCAACGCTGCCTTGATTCAAGACCATCGAGGTAGTTCAGCTCCTCGGTGCCGATCACCTGAACCTTGTTCGGATAAATGATGTTGAGGTAGCCGACCAGCGATGGTCGTCGCGATGCAGTGGTGCCAGGCTCGAGCAAACGATTCTCGCCGCGCATGCCACCGATCCAGCGCAGGGAAAGGCGGTCGCAGACCGAGTCAAACAGTTGTCGTGCTGAAACCTTGTCCATCTGCAAATCGTCATGGGGCAGGGCGCGCGTATCGGCCAGCGATTGCGCAAGTGCGGATTGTGCCAGTTCCCGCCGCGATTGGCCGTCGCCAGAAACGAAAACGCCCACCGTGGGGTGGGCGTTTTCCAGGTGAGCGCGACTACTCAGCTAAACCGAGCCGCCCGCACCGCATCGGCGTGGTGGTCGTGCAGCTTGTCCTGGTGCTTGCGGACCTGCGTCGTCAGCTTGTCGGCCAGCGCATCCATCGCGGCGTACATGTCGGTCGAAGAGGCGTCAGCGTGCAGGGTGGCACCGGCCAGCAGCATGGTGGCTTCGGCCTTGTGCATCAGCTTTTCCACACTGAGCACGATGTTCAGTTCGCGGGCGTTGTCGAAGGCATGAGTCAGTTTGTCGAACTTGGAGAGGGCGTGCTCGCGCATCGCTTCCGTGACCTCGATGTGATGACCCTTGATGTTGATCTGCATGACTGCCTCCTTAGGCTGCGGAACCGACTATGGCCGGTTCCTGAGATGGCACGACGCGGCGTTCGCGACGTGGACCGGGTTGAAGTTACGTGTGAGCTCTTGGGACCGCGTCCTCGGTTGGATGTTCCTCGTTTACCGCTGAATCAATCGTTGCCAAGTTGCTGTACGGAAATGTCGCTCAACTAATCCTGCAACGCTCGTTGGAAGGCGGAATGTGCAGCGACTCGCGGTACTTGGCGACTGTGCGTCGCGCCACGCCTATGCCGCGCTGGTTCAGCTCAGCCGCCATGGCCTGATCGGACAGAGGCTTGTCCGAGTGCTCCTCGGCAACCAGCTTTCGGATCATCGCCTGGATGGCGGTAGCCGATGCCGCGCCGCCATCCACGGTCGACACGCCGCTCGAAAAGAAATACTTGAACTCGAACGTGCCGCGTGGCGTGTGCAGGTACTTGCGCGTGGTGACCCGGCTGACCGTCGATTCGTGCATGCCGATTTCCTCGGCGACGTCCTTCAGTACCAGCGGCCGCATTGCTTCCGGACCATATTCTAGAAACGCTTCCTGCGCCGCGACAATCGCCGTCGCCACTTTCAAAATCGTGTCGGCACGCGCTTGCAAGCTCTTGATCAGCCAACGCGCTTCCTGCAACTGGCCGCGCAGGTAATTGGCGTCGTCGCGCTGCACGCGTGCGATCAGCGAGGCGTAGTGACTGTTGATCGTCAATTTCGGTTGCGCAGTCGGTGACAGCGCGACCTGCCAATGCTGGCCGACCTTGCGAGCGTAGGCGTCGGGCGCGATGAACTCGGCCTGTGCATTGGAAAAGCCCGAGCCCGGCTTGGGATTCAGCGAGCGAACCAAGTCGATTGCCGCGTCCATTTCCTCGGCTTCCGCGCGCAACTTCAGGCACAGCTTGGGGCGGTCGTTGCGAGCCAGTTGTTCCAGGCATTCGTTGACCAATCGTCGAGCCAGTTCGAGACCGCCGATGTCATCGGGAAATGCGCTGAGCTGGGCGATCAGGCACTCGCGCAGGTCACGACTGGCGACGCCGGTCGGGTCGAACTGCTGAACGCGATACCGCACCGCTTCGATTTCCGCGTCCGACACCTGCGCCAGCGTGGCGACGCTGCTGGCGATGGATTCGTTGGATTCGGTCAGGTAACCATCGTCGTCGACGCCGTCGATGATGGTCGCGGCAATTGCGCGGTCCAGCGCCGACATCGGCGTGAGGTTCAACTGCCAGAAAAGATGGTCGCGCAGGTCTTCGGTCGCCGCGTCCTCACGATCGCCGCCATCTTCATCGCCACTGCTGTTGTTGCCGCTGCCAGCGTAGTCGTTGCGCTCGAAGGCAAGGTCGAGCGGCATGTCATCGCGCTCGTTGCGGAAGTCATCGGCGCTGTCGCTCTCATTGCTGCTGGCGCTGTAGTCGTCGTCGCTCTGACGCTCGCTACTCTCAAGGCTGGATTCGCTGTCGGACTTGATCGCGTCGTCGCGTTCGGACCGCTCAACCTCTTCGGACTCATCATCATCATCGTCGATGCCGTCACTAACTTCGAGCAGCGGGTTCGATTCGATGGCGGTGTTGAGCTCCAGCTCCAACTCCAGGCTAGATAGCTGCAACAGGCGGATCGCCTGCTGCAGCTGTGGCGTCAGCGAAAGCTGCTGGTTGACCCGAATCTGGAGTGCCGGTTTCATGCTCCGCCGTTGCAGTCGATGCTGAACCGATCTTAGCAGCGTCTGAGGATGGGCTGGAACGGGGGCATTCCTAATTGTCGGTGAACTACGCTTGGGTCCGTCGACATCGGCATTGCCAAGGAGTGACCATGTACGGGCCTACTGCGAAGTCTCATCAAGGCGCGAGCACATTGCTGGGAGAGCTACTACTCGGTTCAGCCATGTTGGCTAGCGCCAAGTCACCAGTTTGCGGGACTTGCTATCAGGAATATGCGATCAGATTTCGCGACGCCATTCTATCTTCGGATCTCACAGAATTGCGGCAATTGATCAATAACGAGAGCCTGTCCAGCGATGATGATTTGCGACTGTTCCTCGGTTCCGAGGACGAGCCCCGCTTCAAGAAGTTCTTCACTCGAAACGCGACGACCATCATCGTCGAGAGTA
>JAYUYW010000033.1:0-7548 GCA_043752325.1 Rhodanobacteraceae bacterium
TACTTGCCGGCCTGGATCGCGGACACCTTCAAGTTGCGCAATTCGCCTTCACTTTCCACCGCTTCCGCAGCAACGCCGACGCTACTGCCCAGCAAGGCATCCAGTCCACGGCCCAAGCCACGTTTTTTTGCTGTCACGGTGAATTCCTGGTCGTGTTGATGGGGGCGGGATTGGTGGCCGAGGGCGTGATTCCGGCTTTCGCGGCGACTTCCTGCTTGCGCTCTCGGCGCAACATTTCACCGGCCAGCCCAAGGTACGCAATCGCACCGCGAGACTCGCGATCATAAAGATTGATCGGCTTGCCGTGGCTGGGCGCTTCGGCCAGGCGTACGTTGCGCGGGATCACCGAGCGCAATACCTTGTCGCCAAAGTGTTGGGTCAACTGGGACGACACTTCGTTGCCGAGGTTGTTGCGAACGTCGAACATGGTTCGTAAAATGCCCTCGATTTCAAGCCCTGGGTTCAATCGTCTGCGCACCGCTTCAACGGTATCGAGCAAGCTAGACAAGCCTTCCAGCGCGAAGTACTCACACTGCATCGGAATCAGCACGCCATGCGCCGCTGTCAGCGCGTTCAAGGTCAACAGATTCAGGCTGGGCGGGCAGTCGATAAGGATGGTGCGATAGGTGTCACCGAGCGTTGCGATGGCTTCTTTCAGGCGCGACTCACGCGCGATCGCGTCCACAAGCTTCATTTCTGCGGCGGTCAGGTCAGGCCCGCCGGGTAGCAGGTCGTAACCGGCTTCGGTAGCGACCACCGCTTCGCGAATCGTTGCTTCTTCCAGCAACACTTCGCAGCCGTTCGGCTTGGCGGCGCGCTTGTCGACGCCCGACGCCATGGTCGCGTTGCCTTGCGGGTCGAGGTCGATCAGCAACACGCGACGGCGCGACTCGCTCAGTGCTGCCGCGAGGTTTACCGCCGTGGTCGTCTTGCCGACGCCACCCTTTTGATTGGCTACCGCGATGATGCGGGTCATGAACTTTCCGAACGTCTTGCTTGGGCACCACCGTCCTGGGCGGGATGGGTGGACGCTGCCTGGTGCGTGATTATCACGGCATGGCGCTCAGCATCCAAACCGGGCACCCGCAATGAGTGCACCGACCTGACCAGAAACGCGGTGGGAATGGCATCGATTTCAGCCGGATCGACACGTCCTTTCATGGCCAGCCAGACGCCCTTCGGCGCAAGCAAGTGTCCGCCCCAGCCGAGCATGTCAGCCAGTGTCGCGAAGGCGCGCGAGGTGACGCAGTCAAACTGGCCGGCGACGGATTCGACCCGGCGTTCGGCCACTTCGACCTGTTTCAGTTCCAATTCGCGCACGGCTGCACGCAGGAACCGGGCCTTTTTGCCGTTGGAATCAACCAGCAAAAATCTCCGGTTCGGCGAGCCCGCATCGGCACTGATCAATGCCAAAGCGATGCCCGGCAAGCCAGCGCCGGAACCGATATCCACCAAGCGATCGCCGCTCACCCACGGCTCAACGGCAAGTGAGTCGAGCAGATGACGGGTGACCATCTCGAGCGGATCGCGCACGGCGGTCAAGTTGTACGCGCAGTTCCAGCGCGCCAGCAGGTCGACGTAATCCAGCAGGCGCTCGACGGTCGATGCGGACAGGTCAAGTTGCAACTCGGCAAGACCAGCGGTCAGTCGCTGCCGTAATGGGTCACGCGCGGACATGGGCGCAGCCGATTCGGGGCCGGCGAGTATAAAAGAATCGCAGTCGGCGATGATTGCGTGCGCGGCACGGCAGCGCGTGATCAAGTTTTGAACGCATGGTGATCGCTGCGGCAATGCAGAACTCCCGGACTGACGGCATCATGGCGGCTGTCCTTGTCCCTTCCGGTTTCCGCTCATCAACGGCCCTGCCGATTTGTTGTCCGTCGGCATACGGACACAGGCCGGCCCGATTTCAAGCGAGATACATGCCTGATGCAAAGAAAACTCTACGATCGCGACTACTTCGACCGCTGGTATCGCTCGTCCGAGTACCGCGTCGGTTCCAGCGCAGCGTTGACGCGCAAGGTGGCGCTGGCCGTAGCCACGGCCGAGTACTACCTGGGCAGACCTGTGAAAACCGTGCTGGACATAGGCTGCGGCGAGGCCCCTTGGCGTTCCGCGCTATTGCGCCTGCGCCCAAAACTTTCCTATCGTGGCCTGGATTCCAGCGAATACGTGGTGTCGCGCTACGGCCGCAGCCGCAATATCGGACTGGCCCGATTCGGCGACCTCGAGCAACTCCGTTTCGACCAAAGCGTCGACTTGCTCGTCTGCAGCGACGTGCTGCACTACGTCCGCGATGTCGAACTACGACGCGGATTAGCAGGTTTTGCCGAGCTTTGTCATGGGCTTGCCTTCATCGAGGTATTCAGTTCCGACGATGCACCGGGCGGCGACACTACCGGTTTCGTGCCCCGAACCGCCGCGCGTTATCGCGCTGAATTCCGCCGCGCCGGCTTGATCGCCTGCGGTTCGCACTGTTATTTGAGCCCGGCCAGTAACGCCAGCGTCGCCCTGCTGGAAATCCAGCCGCTGCGCTGATAGGGGATATCATTGACGCCCGCATTTTTGTTGCGGCGCAGCGCCTCTATGGATATAGTTCGCGCCCCCGATACGGGCGGTTAGCTCAGCGGTAGAGCATTGCCTTCACACGGCAAGGGTCGCAGGTTCGATCCCTGCACCGCCCACCATCGAGAATCCATGCCGACTTGATCGGACGCGACGTTTCGAGCCGGTTGCTCCTTCGGCATATCCGCCGCCACCGCAGACATCGAAACGTTGCCGAGATTGACTCCGGTTCGCGCTCTCCCAAGGCGAGAAAATTACCGCAGTTTCTGGTTGCCAATGAGCTTGGTACCGAGCGATGCAGCAGCAAAGCGCATCTACGTCGACTGGATCAACTGGCACTGGCTCGCGAGGCGAACAGGCTTTCGTTTTTCGATACGCGCGACCACCATTTCGAAAACGAAGCGCAGGGCGTATCCACCTCCGGGAACAGCGCAGCAACTACTTCCGTGCGAGCCATGCGCGGCAACCATTCCAGCAGGTGCGGTTCGGCCGCGCTGCGCACCGATCGCGCCCCACGTAATGCGACTTCCAAGCTCATCGAGTCGGCATGCCAGCATCGGTCAGTCGTGGCCAGCATGGCCTCGGTTACAAAATCCCAGCGACGCTCGGACCAAGGCCAGCGCACATGGAAATCGGAGACGATCACACCCAGCCGAATGCAGGCTGGCGCTATGTGTCGGGGTGGGGCGCGCAAGGACCATGGGTGAACCAGCCACACGTCCTTGCCAATGACATCGTCGGAGTCGGGAGTATTTGAGACTGCGCCAGGTGGAACGCTGGATAGCGATGGTTCGGAAACACCATTGCCATGCTGGCCAGACCCTGTACCGCGGCGACTGGCGTCGCGTGCCAATGCGTCCAGCGCTTCGTAGCTGATGTCGATTGCCGTGCCGCGGCTATACCATTGCGATGATCCAAAACGCTCGACATTTTCCGCGTTGAACAGATACGGTTTGCTGCTGCCAGTGCCGGCAACCCACTGCCAGCTCAGGTGATTGCTGGCCAGGTCGCCATCAAGGAGATGGCCGTACAGCCAATCAGCACCGATGCGCCAATGCAGCTTGCGCACGTGCACCAGATAGCTCGCGAGCCACAACCTGGCGTGGTTGTGCAGATACCCGGTTGCATAAAGTTGACGGACCGCCTGATCGATCGCCGGGACGCCACTGCGTGCGTACCGCACGTCGTCGGGAAATTCAGTGCCGTAGTCAGCATCGGGCAGCGGCCCTTGCTGCATCGATTCGAAGATGGCGTCACCGTGGTGCTTCCAGACGTGCCGATAGAAACAGCGCCATCCCAATTCGGCGACGAACTTGTGCTGGACGCCCACCGGCTTGCGAGAGGCGATCGCGTCAAATACTTGCCGGGGCGTCACGATGCCGTGGGTAATGTATGGAGACAGGCCGCTGACCGCTCCGTCGAGCGCGTTGCGGGTGGCTCCGTAGCGATCGACATCGACTGCGGCAATGCGCGCCAATGCTTCGGCGTGTGTCGCCGGAAAACGTTGAAGATCAGAACGCGGGTACATGCGTCAAGCCTGCTTGAGATGCGGCGCCATGGCAATGGGATAGATGTCCGAAACAATCCGCCAATCCTATTCCCCGCCAACCGATCCGGCTCAGAGCGCGTCGATGTTTGCCAGGTAACTTTCCGCTTGGTCTAACGTCGCTTTGCGCTCTGCGGTGTCCATGCGATCCCAGTTGCGAAAGCTCATCTTCAGGCGTGGATTGGACTCAAGCACATCGCGATGGCGCTCATGAAAATGCCAGTAGAGGCTGTTGAGCGGACAAGCCTTCTCACCGTGACGGAGGCGGTGGTTGTAATGGCACGACTTGCAGTGGTCGGACTGGCGCGCGATATAGGACGCCGAGGCGGCGTATGGCTTGCTGCCTACAATTCCGCCATCAGCAAACTGGCTCATCCCGCGCGTGTTGGGTAGCTCCACCCACTCGAACGCGTCGATGTAGATACCGAGGTACCACCGGTCGACTTCATCGGGATCGCATCCCGCCAGCAGCGCGAAATTGCCGGTCACCATCAGGCGCTGGATGTGGTGTGCATAGCCAAGATCGAGCGATTGCCGAATGGCCGAATGCAGGCAGGCCATGCGCGTGTCGGCGTTCCAGTACCAATTCGGCAGCGGGCGCTTCGCGTTGAGCCTGTTGAGCTGGCCATATGCCGGCATTCGTGCCCAGTACACGCCCCGCACATACTCGCGCCAGCCCAGAATCTGCCGCACGAAACCTTCGGCGGCGGGCAGATCGCAATCGCCTCGCTCCAGTGCAGAAACAGCCGCATCGATGACTTCGCGCGGATGCAACATCTTGGTGTTGAGTGCGAACGAAAGCCCGGCATGGAACAACGTCGCCGATTGCTTGCTGAGCGCATCCTGGAAGCGGCCAAAAAACTTCAGTCGACGCGCGACGAAATCATCGAGCCATGCTGTTGCCTCCACTCGATTGAGTGGCCATCCGAACGCATCATCGGAGGGCTCGCCCATGGTCTGCACCCCGGCCGCCTGGATTTCCGCCCAGAGTTCTCTCAGGTCGCGTTTGTTCCAAGGCCAGGCCGGCGCGGGTGGGTCGCCCAGCCACTTCTCGCGATTCAATGCATCGTAGTTCCACTTGCCGCCGCGTGGGTTGCCGTCTGCGTCGAGAAGGATGCGATGTCGCCGACGAAGGTCGCGATAGAAGAATTCCATGCGCGGCACCTTCTTCGCGAATCGCTTCACCGCGTCTGCACGCTCCAGCAGGAAGTGCTCGGCGCTGACGACGGAATTCGGCAAGCCACTGGCGGCGAAGGCTTCGATCAATGCTTGCTCGACGCGCCACTCGTCGGCCTCCATACGTTCCAGCCGGCTTACCTTGAACTGCTCGATCAGCCAAGGAAGGTTATCGGCAAAACTGTGACGATTGCGCGGCTCGCTGATGCGGATGTACTCGACCCGATGGCCGGCCTTTTCCAGTGCCTCAGCGAACTGGCGCATCGCCGCGAACAGGCCAATCACCTTCTGTCCGTGGTGGTGCACGTAGTCGGTTTCGCTGCGCACTTCCATCAGGACGTAGAGCACGTCACCATTAACTTGATCGAACCAGCTATGCCGATCGTTCAACTGGTCACCGAGAATCAGCCGTATGCGGATCATGGTCCGACCCTCGCGCTGGAATTGCGCCGACACCGCTCGCTGCAGTAGCGCACCTGCTCCCAAACGCTCTCCCATTTCTTGCGCCAGGAAAAAGGCCGCAGGCAGACGGGACAGACTTTGGTTGGAAGATGAGGTTTGCTGTGCACTAGGGCCAGGCTCGAAGGGGCGGACTGTGGGCAGGTTACAAGGCAATGTATGACATTGCCGGGCTTAAAGACGGATCTGCGAAGGACAAAGGAGAGGTACGCGGTGCGCGGAACACGTCGTTCGAAGCGACCCACCACAGCAAGGCTACCCACGACGGTTGGCAATTCGGCGAAAATACGAAGACGCGTGCCCGAATCGGGGCCAATCGGGAGTTTGGTATCGCATGACGAAGTCGCAAGACAATCACGATTCGATCCGTGCCGTACAGTGGCAGGGCGACCATTTGCGTCTGCTCGATCAGCGCCGTTTGCCGGCTGAAGAAACCTTCGTCGAGTGCCGAAGTGCTGACGATGTGGCGACTGCCATTCGCGACCTGACCGTGCGTGGTGCCCCGGCCATTGGTATTGCTGCGGCTTGGGGAGTGGTGCTCGCCGCGCGTAGCGACAACGTTCATCTGGATGCGGCGCTCGCGCACCTGCGCGCCGCGCGACCGACGGCAGTCAATTTGATGTGGGCGCTGGATCGCATGCGTCGCGCCATCGACGCGGGCGCAGATGCGAACGCGCTGGAGCGCCAGGCGCAGTCCATCCAGGACGAAGACCTCGCGGCGAATCGGCGCATGGGTGAACTCGGCGCTTCGCTGCTAGGGAACGATGTTGGCGTGCTGACCCATTGCAACACCGGCTCGCTGGCGACGGCGGGTTATGGCACTGCGCTCGGGGTGATTCGCGCAGGCGTCAGCAGTGGGCAGATCGTACATGTCTATGCGGGCGAAACACGTCCTTGGCTGCAGGGCGCACGACTGACCCTTTGGGAGTTGTTTCGCGACCAGATCCCCGCTCAGCTGATCGCCGATTCCGCGGCTGCACACCTTATGGCATCCGGTGCCGTGCATTGGGTGATCGTCGGCGCTGATCGCATCGCTGCGAATGGCGATACCGCGAACAAGATCGGCACCTACCAGCTCGCGATCTCGGCGCGTTACCACGGGCTGAAGTTCATGGTTGTCGCGCCAACTTCGACGGTTGACATGGAGACAACCAGCGGCACCGACATCGAGATCGAACTGCGCCATTCCGATGAGTTGCTTGGCTACAGCGGCCAGCGCACAGCGATCGAAGGCGCGACGGCGTGGAACCCGGTGTTCGACGTGACGCCGGCCAGCTTGATCGACGCCATCGTCACTGAGCGCGGCGTGGTCCAGAATCCGAATCCCGACAAGATGCGGGCATTGCTCGCTGCACAAACATGACGGCTACACCTTGAAGTTGCGCCGCGAACTGGCGCTGTTTGCGATCAGCGGCCTGCTTGGCTTCGTGATTGATTCGGCGATCGTGCAAGGGTTGGTCAGCCTGTTCGACGAGAATCCCTATGCGGCTCGCTTGCTATCATTTCTTTGCGCAGCGACCGCCACCTGGGCCTTCAATCGCCACTTCACGTTTGCCGGCAAGCGCCGTTACGCGAATCGCCGCGCCGAGTTGACCCGCTATCTGATCGCGATGGCTGGCGGGTTCATCCTCAACTACGGTGCCTACGTCATCGTGCTCTGGTTGCTGCCGCTGGCGCGCGACTGGCCAGTCATAGGCGTTGCGGCCGGATCCGCAGCCGGTGCCGTGCTCAATTACCTGACGTCCAAATTCTGGATCTTCCGTGCCCATGACAATGCCAATTGATTTCAGCAGATCGGAAAT
>JAYUYW010000034.1:0-7522 GCA_043752325.1 Rhodanobacteraceae bacterium
GCGTACATTGATGTATCAATGGTCGGCGTACTCACGTTGACGCCTTCGCGTTTCGCCACGCCTCCACGCATTCGCCGATCAGGGCCGGCCCGCGATAAATCAGCCCTGTGTAGATCTGCACCAGCGCCGCTCCAGCATCGCGCTTGGAAACGGCGTCAATCCCACAGCCAATCCCACCCACGCCGATCAATTCGATACGTCCAGCAAGCCGCTGCGACATGCCGCGCAACAAATCGGTCGATTTTTGCAGCAAGGGTCGACCCGACAGTCCACCGCTCTCGCCGTGACTCGGATCGCCCATCACGGTATCGCGGTCCAGCGTTGTGTTGGTCGCAATGACGCCATCGATGCCGCTGTCCAACAAGACTTCCGCCATGACATCCAGTTCTGCGTCGGCCAAGTCTGGCGCGATCTTCAGCAGCAACGGTTTGCGCGCTCCGTGGATTCCGGCAAGCCGCTCGCGCGCATTGCAAAGTTCTCCGACCAGCGTGCGCAACGCATCGGCACCTTGCAGGTCGCGCAAGCCTTGCGTGTTCGGCGACGAAACATTCACTGTCACATAGCTGGCGCAGGCGTAAACGCGATCCAGGCAAACGAGGTAATCGTCGACCGCGCATTCGTTAGGCGTGTTCTTGTTCTTGCCGATATTGATGCCGACGATGCCGCGAAAACGGGCACGTTCGACATTGCCAACCAGCGCATCGACGCCACGATTATTGAAACCGAAGCGATTGATGATCGCCTCATGTCCGGGCAAGCGGAACAGCCGCGGCTTCGGATTGCCGGGCTGCGCTTCTGGCGTGACCGTGCCGATTTCGATGTGTCCAAAACCCATCGCAGCCAGCGCGTCGATGTGGTCGCCGTTCTTGTCGAGACCCGCTGCAAGCCCGACCGGATTCGGGAAGTCGATACCGAAAGCACGCACCGGCAGATCGGCGGGTCGACGACTCAGCAATCGTGTCAGACCAACGCCATTCATGGCATCCAGCGCAGCAAGGGCGAGGCCATGCGTGCGCTCGGCATCAAGCAAAAGCAGGAGTGGACGAATCAGGCGATACATGGCGGCATTATCGGGCTTGCGCCAGTTCGATGCTCAATCAGCGCGACTGGCAAGAAGCCGCGTGCCGGGTGGAATCGTCAGGCGACAATACTGCCGACGAATGCGCGGGTGTCGTAGTCGAAGCTGATGACGTCGTCGTCTTCGCACGTTGCGAAGAGTTCTTGCAGGGCTTCGAGCATCGGTTCGTGCATGGGATCGCCGCGGCGTGGCGCATACGAGCACGACATCAATCGGCCGCGCAGCGCCTTGTAGTCGAGCAACTGGCTGTGAGGAAAACTGGCCATGCCGCGAAAGCCTTCGCCGAACCAGGTCTGCATGGTCGCGTCGTCGGCATAGCGCTCGGCAATCGTGGAGTAGTCGTCGCAGTATTCCAGCAACAGTTCCTCATAGCCTTCCAGGAACTGGCTTCCTTCGAGACGGCGCGTGTTCCAGTAAACGGCGGCGAGGCCACGCGGTCGCAGGATTCGCGCCCATTCTGTCTTGATCGTGTTGACGTTGAACCAATGGAATGCCTGCGCGGCGGCAATCAAGTCGACGCTGGCGTCTTCCAGCGTGGTCTGTTCGGCCTTGCCGTCGACGATACGCAGGCGCGATTCCTCGCCCAGCCACTTTTCACAGGAAGTGCGCATCGCGGCATTCGGTTCGACCGCGACAACGTCGAAACCCGCTTCGAGGAAGTAGCGGGTGGAGATGCCGGTGCCGGCACCGATGTCCGCTACCAGCCAGTCGGAGTTGACACCGTGCTCATTTTTCAGCCATCGCAGCAAATCTTCCGGGTAGTCGGGACGATAGCGAACATAGTCGTCGACGCGATGGCTGAAACGGTCAGTTGGATCCAGTTTGTCCATACAGATCTCGGGGAGGATTTCCTGTTCGTCGATCGGTAGCGACGGTCGATGTCGACGCGAGCTTGACCGCCAGCACCACACACCCAAGGGTAACCTGATGGGACATGGCGTTGGCAAGTGAGCGACTTTCGACGGCGGCGCGACTATTCCGGTGTGATGGAATCAGTTGGACTGTCCATCACTCAGTTCACACTCTCCGCGCTGTAACGCGCCAGCAATCCGCTGCGCGTCGCATAACGATGGACGCGACTGAACCACAGGAACGTTAAAACGATCTGCAACAGTGCCAAGGCTGCCGCCCAGAACAAGCTCGAAAGCGGAAACGGGTTGCCAGCGACAACCGCGCGCATGCCTTCAAACACGTGAGCTGGCGGCAGCGCGAGGCCGATCCACTGCATCCACGTCGGCAGAACGGCAAGGGGATAAATCACTGCCGCGAATGGAGACAACAAGGCCGGGATCGGCCACACCAGCCATTCCGCAGCGGGCCCTAGGCGCAACACCAATGCCGTCGAGAAGATGCCCATCGCAATGCCGAACAGCACCAGGATGATCACAAACGGCAACAGCATCAACCCATAGATTGCGAACGAGAAACCGAACGCACCCGCGGCCAGCGCGATCATCACGACGAAGCCAAGCAAGCTGGTCGCGATGCCGCTCAATACGAGGCCACCCAGGTATTCGGAAATTTTCAACGGCGACGCGAACAGGTTGAGGAAATTGCGCGACCAGACATCTTCGAAGAATGCGGTGGATATGCCATGCATGATGCGGGTGAAGAAATTCCACAGCAGCACGGCGCCGAGCAGGCTCGGCAACAGACGCCCCGGTCCGATGCCACCTAAACTGTCGAGGTAGCGAATGATGAAACCCCACAGCACCACGTCGATCGCCACCCACGCGAACAGCGGGACGATCCGCACCGGGCTTCCGCGCAGCAGATAGAACTGGCGCAGCGCAATTGCTGCGACGCGCCGCCACTTCATGGCGGCCCCTCGCTCAAGCGTTCGTGGGCGATCTTGACGAACAAATCGTCGAGCGTCTCAACGCCATGCTCGGCTGGCAGGCGACGTGGATCGCCTTGCAGCAGCAGCCGGCCTTGCGAGAGGAACAGAACGCGGTCGCAGACCTCGGTGACTTCAACCATGTTATGCGAGGTCCACAGGATGGCGCCGTCACCACGATGGCCGATATCGCGAATCTTGCGGCGCAGGTCGCGCGCAGTGGCCGGGTCCAGCGATGCGGTCGGTTCGTCAAGCAGCAACAACGCGGGTTTGTTGAGCATGGCCTTGGCGAGGCTGACGCGGGTCTGTTCTCCCGACGACAGCAAGCCGCAGCGCGTATTGCGGAAAGCGCCGAGGTCGAATTCATCGATCATCACATCGATGCGCGAGCGCAACTGCGGCACATCGTAGATCATGCCCATCAAGTGCAGGTTTTCAGCGACAGTCAGGTTGCCCGGCAGTGGCGCGTAGATGGCAGCGAAGTTGGTGGTCGCCAGAGCGGCTTCGCGATCGCGCGCGAGGTCCAGGCCGTTGATCGTAATTTGCCCACGATCCGGTTCCAGCACGCCGATCAACATGCTGATCGTGGTCGTTTTTCCCGCGCCATTGGGGCCGAGCAGGCCGACGATTTCGTTGCGACGAACCTGGAAAGAGACATTGCTGACCGCGTCGCGCGATCCGTACTGCTTGCCGAGATCGGCGACGTCGAGAATTACCGGCTGGTCCATCGCGTCAGTCTACTGTGCGTCATCGCGTTCGATGAGCTTCGGCGGCGAAGGCTGGACACTGCCGCCTCATGCCGGTGTAATCCGCACCCAATTGGCAAGGGCACACACTGAATGAAGTCCTGGATACCGACTCTGCGCCACTGGCTGGTCGAGCCGGAGCGCCGCCGCGTGCTTATCGGTTTCTTGTTGCTGGCGGTCGCGGTGTTGGAGTTGCAATACGCCGTTCGCTACGTCTACCAGGTTCCGGTCTGGGACATCGCCGCGCTGCATGAAACCCTGCTGAGCCGAATCGAAGTCCAGACCCATCGCACGCTATGGGATGTCGCGGTCAACTTCGTCGTCAACGGGCACTGGCCGTTGATTCCGTTCTTCGCCTACTACGCGGACTTTGCGTTCGACAACGCAATCGGGCGCATTCCGATGGTGCTGTCGTGGATCGCCTTGCTCGGTATCGCGCCGACCCTGGCGTGGGCGATGCGCTCACGCGGCAAGCCAATGACGATCCTGGTTGCATTGGCTCTGGCCATCATCGTGTTGTGGCCCGCACAGATGGAAAGCGTGATCTCGCCGATGCAACTCCTGATCAGCCTGTCATTGCTTTTCGGCATGTCGGCATTGCGCACCGCCACGGCTGGTGATTCCGGACGCAGCTTGGTCGCGACACTCGTGCTGGTGCTCGCATCAATGTTCAGTTTTGGCTACGGCGTGGTTTTGTGGCCGACGCTGTTGATCCTGTTTGGCCTGCAACGGCGCTGGCTGCACTTCGGCATCACGCTGGTATTGGCAGTCGTAGTGCTTTACATCTATCAGCGCACCACCGTCGGTAGCGGATTCGTCTCGCTGCGCGCGGTCATCGCTGCGCCGTTAGGCGTAATCGGCTATACGCTGGCACAAGCCGGCGCGTTTTTTGCTTATCTGGTGCAGCAGCCGTTGCCGGTCGTCGCACAGTCGGCGGGCGCGCTGGTAGTGGTCGGCCACGCTGCATTGACCTGGCGTTTGTGGCGCAGCGCGCGCTGGGACGAGCGGGGCGTTCGGTTCCTGTGGCTGGTCTCGCTGTGGCTGATCGGCATGATGTTGCTGACGGGACTGGGTCGCCATCTGCTCGGCCCCGATCAGGCCATGAACACGCGCTACCTGATCGTGTCGAGCCTTTACTGGGCAACCCTTTTCCTGCTGGCGTGGCGCCTTTTCGAGGACAGGGCGCCGCTCTGGCGACGGTCGATCATTGCCGTCGGTGTGATTGCGCTGTTCGCGTTACTGCTTGGCGTTCCCACCTACGTCGGTCGCATGCGTGCGGTCGAAAGCAACCAACGCCTGGCGACATTGGCGTTGACGGTCGGCGTTTTCGAAACCGATGCACAAGGCCGCGCCAGCGCGGTGCTGCATCCATGGTCACTGCAACACCTGTACGAATACTTCCGACGCGAACGCATGACCATCTACCGCGAAGACTGGTCAAAATGGATCGGCAGCGACTTCGCCACGTTGTTCGGCAAAACGGTGCCAAGACGCTGCCAGTTCGGTCACGACGCGCGCACGAGATTTCGCGGCGGTGATCGATTGATCGGCTGGATCTATTCGCCGGATACGCGCGAAGCGCCCACCGATGCACTGTTCGTGGAAACGGGCAAGATCGTTGGCGTTGGCTTCGTCATGATGGATCGGCCCGAAGTCGAAACGTTGTTCGACGATAGCGTCGCGTTACGCAGCGGCTATTTCGGATACCTGCCCGAATCCGCCATTGCCAGTATCGACGTCTACGGCAGATTCGCTGATGGATCGGTTTGTCCAGCTGGCTTGGTTGAAGCACGTCCCAACCCGCAAGCTGTGCAATAGGACGACGATCCGGCGGTTGGAAGTTGCAATGACCAATGCCTGCCAGAACGAGTTTGGTTGTCGTTGCCGCTGCGGACAGTTACTTTGTGTCGCATTTTTGCAAGGAAACCCCTGATGTCGATTTCGCTACGTGTTGTCTGCCTCGCGGCGCTGTGCAGCGTCGCCTCCTGCGCCGGGCCGGGTGGCGTGCAATCCGGCGGAGGCGCCCGCGCGAAAAGTGGCGATGCGGCCGTCGATGCGCTCTACGCTCGACTTGACGGAGAAATCCGACGCTACGAGTCGGGCCTCAGCTCAGCACGTAGTGGCGACCAAAACAAGGCCCGCGCGGACATGAAGACGGCGCTCGATCAAATGCGCACTGCCACCGCCAGTTGCGAGAAGGTAAGCGGCTGCGACAGCAATCGCTTCTACGCGGCATACGACCGCCTGCTGCGGTTGAATGTGGACGGCGTCGCTGGCGAGGCAGCCTTGGGCGAAACGGGTACACCGGGAACGACTGCGGCGGCGGGCGAAACTTCGCCCGTACTGGGTAGCATCCCTGAGCTTGGCCGCACGATCACCTTGCTCAAGGGCCGCGAACTGTCAGATGTGATCGCCGTCAACGCGGCGGTAAAGGCCGGCATTCAGCAGTGGCTGACCCAGTACCGGCCAAGCCTGATGACGGCCTACGTCAACTACCAATACATGCGTTACGCGATGTGGCCCGAGTACCACAAGGCGGGCCTGCCCGAGGCGATTCTGTTCGGCTTCATGCTGAAGGAATCCGGCGGCAAGGTGCACGCGGTGTCGCGCTCGGGCGCGGCTGGCCTGCTGCAATTCATGCCAGCGACCGGTATGCGCTTCGGGCTCGGCACTGTCGACGGTTTCGACCAGCGCTACGACCCGGCGCGTTCTGCTCGCGCCAATGCCGACTACGTCAACGAACAGTTGGCCGCGTTGAACAACAATCTGGAACTGGTGCTTGCCGCCTACAACGGCGGCGAAGGCCGTATGCGTCGCCTGACTGCCAGCGCACCCGATGCCAGCTTCTGGGACCCGCAGATTTATGGATCGCTGGCGCCGGAAACCCGCGACTACGTGCCGATGGTGCTGGCCGCCGCGTGGCTGTTCATGCACCCGGATCGCTATAACCTGAAATTTCCAAACACCGATGGCAGGCCCGGGCGAATCACCTTGGCCCAGCCGGCCTCGCTGGCGGAATTGACGGTTTGCTTCGGACAGGTCGGCGACAACGCCGAAGGCTGGTTCCGCCCATTGCGCAACCTCAA
This sequence comes from Rhodanobacteraceae bacterium, assembly GCA_043752325.1. Taxonomy (GTDB): domain Bacteria; phylum Pseudomonadota; class Gammaproteobacteria; order Xanthomonadales; family Rhodanobacteraceae; genus Dokdonella. Next base: position 6,748 of record JAYUYW010000034.1, read on the forward strand.
TCCGCGTTATGAGCACGATCAGCGCATTGCCGCCGGTACGAAGTTGCAGGTTCCGTTTCCGCTTGAGCTGGCCTACCCGAAACTCTGTGCTGCTGGAAAGTGGCAGGCGCTTGCAGCTGATCTGCAATCGGCTGTTCCGCCGCCTGCACCGATCGTCGTTGCCCCATCGGCAGTGGCCCGCAGCTCATCAGGCAAATCTGCCGGCAAGACCACCAGCCACATCGTCCGCAAGGGTGAAACCTTGTCGTCGATTGCCCGCAAGAGCTCGTGCAGCAGCGCAGAAGTCGCAAAGGCAAATGGGCTGCGGGCACCGCGCTATTCGTTGCGCGTTGGCCAGCGCGTCAAGCTGCCAGCGTGTTCCTGATCCTGTCCGCCTGCGTGGAGTCGTCCAGTGACCGAGACCATTTTCAGCAAGATCATTCGTCGAGAGATTCCGGCCGATATCGTTTTCGAGGATGACGACATCCTCGGCTTTCGCGATGTCAACGCGCAGGCACCGACGCATGTGTTGTTTATCCCGAAGCGCTCTATCGCGACGCTGAACGACCTTGCTGGAGACCACGCCGAGCTGATCGGTCGCCTCGTGCTGGCCGCAACGGGTTTCGCGAAGGAGCAGGGCTTCGCCGGCGATGGCTATCGACTGGTGATCAACTGCAACGACGATGGCGGCCAATCAGTGCATCACCTGCATCTGCACCTGCTCGGTGGCCGCAAGATGATGTGGCCGCCGGGGTAAGCGTTTCAAGAAATGGTAGTCCGAAGCAAAAAGCACGGT
>JAYUYW010000035.1:0-7504 GCA_043752325.1 Rhodanobacteraceae bacterium
CCCAGCCGAGATCGTTCCAATAAGTGACGTGGTAGGCCAAGGTGAGGACATCGTCATTACCCCGCGTCAGCTCGTTCAAGTAGGCGTCAGCCGGTGGGCACGATGAACAACCTTGCGACGTGAACAGCTCGACTACCGCTGGCCGCTTGTCAGCAGCGGCGGCGATGCCAGCGGAAAGGCCGAGCATTATGCCCAGGCAAAGTTGATGCAATTTCATGGTGTTCCTCCAGAGCGGATGGTCGCGTCGAATCGATGGCGCCGGAACCAAACTTAGCCTTGGTCAATGAAACCTGCGGTGACCGCGATCTCAAGCAGTAGCACTTTCGTTTTCATATGGTGTTATATTTTGTGTCATATGAGACGGAGAATGCCATGGCAACGGTAACGAAAAAGAATGAGCGGCAACGGCCTGTCGCCGCCAGCAGCGGGCGAAGCACGATCTTGGAAACTGCCGTGTCGGCAGCGCACAAGCCGGCACCCGCCGTGGGTGGATTAGGGGAATCGGCGCAAAAATCCACCTGCAAGGTTGCCGACTCCGCGTTGGCTCGATACAAGGCTGGGACGACAATCGGCGCGGTTGCCACCGGCCTGCGTGACGCCACGCCGATGCAGCGTGTTGCCGCCGAACGCCAAGGTGTCGCAGCCCGGTTGGTCAAGGATCTCGCCAGCGAAATGGCGATACCGGCCGTTCGCATGTTCAAGATCATCGGCGTGCCCAAGGCGACGGCCGAACGCAAGGCCGAGAAAAACGAAGCCATTGCCGGCGGCGGTGGCCAATCGGCACTCGGCGTACTGAACCTGCTCGGGATTGCGCAGGCCATCGTTGCCGAAAGTACCGACGAGAAAGCAGCGCAGTTCGATGTCGCGAAATGGCTGGGTCGCTGGATTGAAAACCCGCAGCCGGCACTGGGCGGACGCAAGCCCGCCGATCTTCTCGACACGCCTACCGGCATCGACGTAGTCGCCCGGTTGCTGGGCTCTCTGCAGAGCGGCGCCTACCAGTGAGGCTGTGGCGGATCTCGACGGAAACCCGCTCGCATGCCGCCAATGACATTTCCGGGACTGGCGCAGCGTTGCGACCGGGCCGCTGGAATCGCGAGGGCGAACGCGTTGTATATTGCGCACAATCGCTGGCGCTCGCAGTGCTGGAAACGACGGCTTACGTCAGCGCTGGAGTTCTACCGTTGAATCGTTTTGTCATCGCCATCGATGTACCGGACGTGGTGTGGAAGTCAGGCTTGCGACTTCATCCGGCTGATCTTGACCCGGCTCGGGACGCGATTCCCGCTGGCCTTGCAAGTATCCAGGCTGGCTCGCGCTGGCTGGCCGAGCTGCGATCAGCTCTGCTGTTGGTGCCATCGGTCATCGTTCCCGAGGAATTCGCTGTGCTGATCAATCCCGCACACACGGATGGGGCCAGTGTGATCGCGACCACCATGCGTCGATTCGCTTACCACAACGTGTTTCGCACCGAGAACAGTTGATGCATCGCATCGACCTGGTCGCGTTCGACGCCGACGACACACTCTGGCGAAGCCAGGAGTATTTCGACAACGCGCAGGCGCAGTTCGAGGCGATCATGGCACCGTACATCGACCTAGAACGTAGCGATGTATCGGCTGGGCTGTACGCCACGGAGTCGCGCAACATCACGCTGTTCGGCTACGGCGCAAAGGGTATGGTGCTGTCGATGATCGAGACGGCGATCACCCTGTCTGACGAGAGAATCACCGCCGGAGACGTGCACCGCATCGTGCGACTGGGGAAGTCGTTGTTCGAGCATCCGGTCGAACTGCTGCCAGGCATTCGCGAGGCCGTCAAGGCTGTGGCCTCGAAACATCGGATCATCATGATCACCAAAGGTGACTTGTTCCATCAGGAAGCGAAAGTTGCGCACTCAGGCTTGGCCGACCTTTTCACTCGCATTGAAATAGTTTCCGAGAAAGACAGCAAAACCTACGCGCGAGTTCTGAAAGAATGCGAAGCGCGCGCCGAGCATTTCGTGATGATTGGAAACTCGATGCGTTCGGATATCGAACCAGTCGTCGCGCTAGGTGGCCGTGGCATCTATATGCCCTATCACTCGACCTGGGCGCACGAAGCCGTGACGACACAAGTGTGCGATCCGGATCGGATCATCGAAGTGGACCAGCCGTCGGAAATTCCGGATGCGCTGGATCGGCTCGAACAGTGCACGCCGTAACTTTCGATTCGAGCTTGAGGAATTTTTGATCTTGGGAACGACGCAACGCAGCAACCATTACTCATTCGTCGCCAGGCTGCTTCAATATCTTGATTCCCCGCTTGGCTTTCTCGATGGCAACGATGCGACGCACGTCAGCGCGAAGCCTGGCCGCGTCGAAAACAATTCCGTCCTTTACGGTCAGTTTTACGCCGCCAGTGCGATGCGGCTTGCCATCGTCGCCGAGGCGGATGTGGCCGGTTCCATAAAGCACTTTGAAGTTGGCCAGCGGGTTGTCCGCTAACACGACCATATCCGCAAGCTTGCCGGGTTCTATAGAGCCGATTCGGTCTGCGGCTCCGAGTAACTCGGCGCCATTCAAGGTGGCTGCCCGCAGCACTTCAAGTGGATGAAAGCCAGCCTCACGCAGCAGCTCAAATTCTTCAATCGTGCCGAAGCCGTAGAGCTTGTAGATGTAGCCGGAATCGCTGCCGACGGTAACGCGGCCGCCGCGATTCTTGTAGTCATTGACGAAGGCCATCCAGCGCCGGTAGTTGTCCTTCCATGCCACTTCGTCTTCAGTTCCCCAATCGAAGAAAAAACTGCCATGGTTGTCGCGATTGGGCGTGAAGAAATCCCACAGCGATGGCAGCGTGTATTCGTCGTGCCAGTCGGCACGGCGCGAACGCATCAGGTCGCGACTGGCCTGGTAGATGGTGAAGGTAGGATCAATCGTGAAATCCAGAGCCAGCAATTCCTTGATGACCGCTTCGTATTTCTCGCTGCCCGGTTGCGCGGCCTGTGCCCACAGACGGCCGGCCTGGCCGAATCGATCCGACTCGTTGTTGTAGTTGTAGGCGGCCGGGTAGTCCTGCACCGTGCGGTCGTCGAACAGCGCTTCTGGCAGCCCGTACCAATGCTCCATCGAGTTCAGGCCCCACCGCGCCGTGGTCAACACGTTGACCCGCGACACATCCAGCTGCGCGTGATGGCAGGCGCTGCGCATACCCAGCTTCTTGAGTTCATCGAACGCTGCTTCGAGCACATCCGGTCGATAGCCGAAGCACTTCATCCCGACCGCACCCTTGGCGTGCATTTCGCGCACCCATTGGCGCGCTTGCTCTGGCGTCGTCATCGGCGTATCGCGACCCTGACCGAAAAACACGTACGGAAAAATCCGTGGCGCCGTGATCTGGTTTTTCTCGCTGCGCTTCTCTTCGCTGACGCAGAAATCGACGCCATTGCCGCAGCCGGGATCGCGGATGGTGGTGATGCCGTGACCCATCCAGAGTTTGTATACATACTCGGCGGGCACGCCCTGCTCGTCGCCGCCAATGTGGCCATGCACGTCGATGATGCCGGGCATCACATAATGACCAGCAAGATCTATCTCGCGGCCACCACTTTTAAGCTTCGGACGTGCCGTATCGTTGAATGGCGAACCCGGGCTTCCTACCGACCGCACCTCGACGATGCGGTTGCCCTCAACCACGATGTCGGCCGGCCCAAACGCTGGCGAACCGGTGCCGTTGATCACGGTGACACCGCGCAAGATCAGTTGAGTGTAAGGCCCATCGCCTTCAGCTCGAGGTGGCGCAGCAGGAATCGTCGCGTGCGCGCTCGACATCGCGATCACTGCCGCTAGCCAAATTGCAAATTTCATCGATGCCCCCGATGTGGTCGAAAGTGCGAGGGTGGCACGGATGCGACCACTTCGGGATGGTCGAAAGTCAGTCTCCGCCGCCCGTCAAGGAAGCTTCGCTATCGTCGGAGTCAATACCAGCCCAGTTGGTTGCCGGCAGCCCCAAGTAACGGTCCATTACCATCGGCATCAGGCCGGATGGCAACGCCGCTTCGTTATTCCAAAGCATCACCATGCCGAACCGGTACTTGGGCAGGAACGCGATCAGGCTTCGATAACCCTGCACTGCGCCGCCGTGGAAGATCATGGTTTCGCCGGCATAATCGAACACGCGCCAACCAAGGCCGTAATGGGCATTGGTCAGTCGTCCACGACGCCACGGCGACGAACGCAACTCGCGCGGCGTATCGACCAGTGGTTTGTGCAATTCGCGGAGCAAGGTCGCCGGCAACACATCGGTCCGTCCACCCATCTGCGCGATCAACCATTGCGCCATGTCATTGATGCTGGCGTTTACGCCGGCTGCGGGCGGCACGCGGTAGTAGTTGTCCTTTGGCGCAACGGCGCGCCAGCCGCCGCCCGAGCGCACATGCGGACGTGCCCAACTTGCGCTCGATTCCAGCGCTTCGCGTCCATAGGTCGCGGTATTCATGTGCAGTGGATGGAAAAGACGCTTCTCCACTTGATAGTAGAAAAAATCGCCGGTCGCGGCGTAGGTGACATCGCCAATAAGACTGAAAGCGACATTCTGGTACGCGTAGCATTCGCCGACGGGGCAAGCCAGCGGCACGCTGCGCAGCTTGTCGACCAGCATTGGGTAAGGCTCGTCACCTTCCAGGTCATTGTCGAATGCGTTGTGCGGAAGTCCGGCGCGCTGGCTCATGATGTCGCGCACGGTCAACGTCTCGCCTGCTGTATCCGCCAGTGCAAATGTCGGCAAGAGATTGACGATGCGCGTGTCCCACTGGATCAGGCCATCGCGCACGAGCAATCCCGCAAGCGCGGATGCGAACGCCTTGGACAACGACGCCAGCCGAAAAACGGTACTGGTCAGTACCGGCGCGTTGGTTCCCTTGTCGACGACACCGACGCCTTTCTCGAAAACAATGTCGTTGTCCTTGACGATCGCGATCGCCAAGCCGGCCATCTGTGGCGATGCACCTATCGTCCTAATCCACTCCTCAGCCTCTTTCACCAGCGGCTTCAAGTCGCGCGCGACCGCGCTGGCGACCACGGTGGGCACGAGGTTCGGTTGGCGCACGACCACGGGTTGCGGCTTTGCTGCGGTGACTCGCTGATTGCCGCGACTGACTCCAGTGCGCTTCGTGCTGACGGAGCGAGCTTTCTTTCCTGCGGCCACCGTCTTGTTGCTGGATGCTTTGCGGCTCGTCGCTGGCTTCGTCACGGGCTTCTTGGCGCTGTTCGATTTCTTCTGCCCCGCACTCTTCTGCGCCACGACCGGTTTCTTGACCGTCTTTGGTGTCGCCGCGCCCGCACTGCCAGCCATGCCGGCAACGAGTGCAAAACTTGCGCAGAGCGCGACAATCAATGTGGTAAAGCGATTCAAGCCAGCAGCCTCCAGAACGATCGCCGACCCATGCTATTGTTGGATTCGGCTCTTGTTTATGCACTTTGTCACCAGTGTAAAGCAAGCCTTTGATGTATATGTAGGAGCAGACCATGGGCACACTTATTTTTCTCGGATTGATCGGCTTGGCCGTGTTCTGGGCGGTAGGTCTATACAACGGCCTTGTGACAGCGCGGAACGCATACAAGAACGCGTTCGCACAGATCGACGTGCAATTGACCCGGCGCTATGACCTGATTCCCAACCTGGTCGAAACCGCCAAGGGCTACATGAAGCACGAGCGCGAAACGCTCGAAGCGGTGATTACTGCACGAAACGCCGCGGCCAGCGGCCTGGCTGCGGCGAAGGCCAATCCTGGCGATCCAGCTGCCATGCAGCAACTGGCCAATTCCGAGGGCGCACTCGGCTCGGTGCTGGGTCGACTGTTCGCATTGTCCGAGGCCTACCCGGACCTGAAAGCCAATACGACGATGATGCAGTTGTCGGAAGAGTTAACGACTACGGAAAACAAGGTCGCGTTCGCACGCCAGGCATACAACGACGCCGTGATGAACTACAACAATCGCCGCGAAGTATTCCCGACTTCGGTCATCGCCAATGGATTCGCGTTCCAGCCAGCGCAACTGCTCGATATCGAGTCGCCCGAGAAGCGAGAAGCGGTCAAGGTTTCTTTCACCTGATCGATTTAGCACGCTGACTGCGCAGATGGATTTCTTTGCCCATCAGGAGCTTGCGCGCAAGCAGACCCGGCGAATGCTGGTGCTGTTTGCGCTGGCGGTCGCGGCACTGATTGCCGCGACCAATGTCGTCATTCTGGTCGGGTTCGATATTCCGCCCGAAATGCGCGGACAGGCAGTTGCGGCAATCTCGCTGGGCACACTGGCGGTGGTCGGCATCGCGTCACTCTATCGAATCACCTCGCTGCGTGGTGGTGGAAGCGTCGTGGCGCTGCAACTGGGCGCGGTGCCAGCCCTGCCCGGCAATGGGGATTTGACCTACCGGCGCCTGCGAAACGTAGTCGAAGAAATCGCCATCGCGTCGGGTGTTCCGATGCCGGACGTTTTCGTGCTCGAACACGAAGCCGGCATCAACGCGTTCGCTGCCGGTTACACGCCGGCCGACGCCGCGATCACGGTAACCCGTGGCGCACTCGATAAGCTCACGCGTTCAGAACTGCAGGGCGTGATCGCGCACGAATTCAGCCATGTGCTCAATGGCGACATGCGCCTCAACATCCGCTTGATCGGCGTGGTGTTTGGCATCGTCGTGCTGGCAGCCATTGGCCGTCGCATCCTGGCGCACGGCGGCGGGCGCAGTCGCAGTCGCGATGTCGGCGGTATCGCGATCGTCGCCATTTCATTGCTCGTCCTGGGCTGGCTTGGCGTGATTTGTGCGCGTTTGATCAAGGCCTCGATTGCGCGCCAACGTGAGTACCTCGCCGACGCATCTGCGGTGCAGTTCACCCGCGACAACAATGGCATCGCTGGAGCGCTGAAAAAGATCGGCGCGCTCAGTGCCGGCTCGAAACTTGAAGCGGCCGATCGCGAGGAGATATCGCACATGCTGTTCGGCGACGGCGTTGGCTACTCATCACTGTTCGCTACGCACCCGCCGCTGGTACAACGCATCAGACGACTGGTGCCGCGCTTTGATCCAGACGAACTGACTCGCATCAGCGCAGCTTGGGAAAACCCGGTACAGGTTGGCGATACCGATTCCGAGTTCGCGTCGCTGGCCGGCTTCGCACCGATGGATGCGTTTGGCGCTTTCGCGAGCACCGCTGCATCGTCACTTCCGGACGCCAACGCGGCATTCCGTCTCGATTCTGATCGCGTGACCCGCCAGGTCGGCAACCCCGGAGAGGACGATCGCAGCATTGCCAGTTCCATTTCGCAGAGCATCTCCAGCGAACTGCGACACGCCGCCGAAACACAAGAACAAGCCGTCGCGTTGATCCTCGCGCTGTCACTGGGTGCGGGGATCACGGCTCGCGACCTGGGACTCGCCCTGCTTGCCGATCGCTATGATGCCGGCACCCTGCAATCGGTTGCTCACCTCAGTGATTTCTTGCAGAACATTCACCCGCTACAAC
>JAYUYW010000036.1:0-2914 GCA_043752325.1 Rhodanobacteraceae bacterium
ACTGGATGCGTTGCCACAAGCGCGACGGCCGACCGCGAAGGTGCTCACCGTTGACCTGTTCTCTGGCGCAGTGCAACTGGACAAAAAGGGCGAGGCGCAGGTCGCGCTCAAGGTGCCGGACTTCAACGGCACGGTGCGCGTCACGGCCGTCGTGTACTCGGAAAAACAGTACGGCAGCAGCGACGTCGAAACGATTGTTCGGGCGCCATTGGTTGCGGAAATCTCGACGCCGCGCGTGCTGGCGCCGGGTGACAAATCGACGATTACGCTGGACCTGCAGAACTTCTCCGGAACGGATCGCGAGTTCACGGTAATGGTGAGCGGCGACAAGTTGTTTGGCGTGCAGCACGGCGAACGCAATGTGGCGCTCGCCGACAACGCCAAGACTACGCTCAACTTTCCGCTGACGGCGCTGGAAGGTTACGGCGTCGGCACGATCACGATCACCGCGAGCTCGGGCGACGATTTGCGTCTTGAACGCAAGTTTGAGGTGCCGTTGCGTGCGGCCTGGCCGAGCGTGTTGCGTTCGATGTCGAAGTCGCTCGCCGCTAGCGGTCCAATAAGCATCGATGGCAGCTTGCTCGATGGCCTGATCGCTGATTCGGTGAGCGCGCAGATGAGCGTCACTCGCCTGCCTCCACTGCCGTTCAGCGCTGCCCTGAAAGGCTTGCTGGAATACCCGTACGGTTGTGTCGAGCAAACCACAAGCAAGGCCTATGGCGCATTGCTGCTTGATGAGAAAACTGCCGATGCGATGCATGTGCCAGGACTGGACGCGGCGACGCGCAAGGAGCGCATCGATGGCGCAGTCGGTCGAATTGCTTCGATGCAGTCGGGAAGTGGCCACTACTCGATGTGGGGCGGCGACAGTTCGGTCAGTGAATTCCTGACTCCTTACGTTACCGAGTTCCTGCTCGATGCACGCGACGACGGCATCCTCGTACCTGAGGAAACGTTGCAGAAATCGCTGAAACGGCTCAACGACGACCTACTCTCAGGCGGCATTCCGTTCTACGGCTACGAGCAGTCGGATCACTTGCGATTTGCGAATCAGGCGTGGTCTGCCTACGTGCTGGCAAGAGTCAATCGTGCTCCGCTCGGCACCTTGCGCACCTTGTTCGACAACGAGCGCAGTAAGTCGCTGACCGCATTGCCACTGGTCCACCTTGGTATCGCCCTCAAGCTGATGGGCGATGCACCGCGCGGTGAAAAAGCAGTTGCCGAAGCGTTCGCGAAAAAGGTCGAGCGGCCTTGGTATCTGGGCGACTACGGTTCGGACTTGCGTGATACGTCGCTGATGATCGCGCTGGCCAAGCGCTTCGACATGAGCAAGCCCGAGTACGAAGGCCGCGTCTTCGACCTTGCTCGCGGCGTATCCGCCGAGCAACGCGAGGCCGATGCATCTGCGGCGCGCTGGGGCTATCGCTGGAATTACCTGAGCACGCAGGAGCAGATCGCGATTGCGCGACTCGGCAAGACGCTGATCGACGCCAACAAGACCGACAACGCGATCAGCGGAACGCTGTCGGTTGGTGGGACCGAAACAGCGACTGATCCGGCGATGCTGTGGAGTCGCAACTTCAACTCAAGCGAACTTCGCAGCGGCGTCAGCATGACGCCCGATGGCGAGCCGCCGATCTACGCCAACATCGATGTCGCCGGCATTCCGAAAACCGCGCCCGCCGAAGACCGCAGCAAGGTCTGGATCCAGCGCAATTACTACAGCCTCGACGGCAAGCCATGGACGCCGGCACCACTCAAGGAAGGCGACGCCTTGATCGTTGGCATTCGCATCGAAGCCAAGCAGGCAATGCCCGATGCATTGCTGGTTGAACTACTGCCGGGTGGCCTCGAAATCGAGAACTTCAACCTGACCGATGCCGATCAATGGGCCGATGTGATCGTCGATGGCATCACCTTGAGCGATCGCGGCAGCGCTGCCGAGATAACTCACGAGGAATTCCGTGATGACCGCTACGTGGCAGCATTGAAGTTATCGCAAGGACAGAACGCGCAAGTGTTCTACCTGGTCCGCGCCGTGTCGCCCGGCACGTTCCTCGTGCCGCCGCCGCAAGTGTCGGACATGTACAAGCCCGAGCAACGTGGCATTGGTCGCAGCGTCCCGGACACCATCCAGGTAGTGCAGCCCTAGTTGCATGGCCGGGCCGCGTGCGTGGCGCGAAACTCGATACGGGGTTCGTCACCCCCGCGAAAGCAGAGGTGCGTTGTGATTTTGAAGTCTCTTCGTCGATTTGTTGATGATCAAAATAGGTTCCCGCTTTCGCGCACTGCCGTCCGGCACAATTTGACCACTTACGTGGAACCCGTTGCAGCGATTGGCTTGCTTGGCTTTTCGGGAACGGGCGACTCAAACTTTCGAGGGCGGCACCTTCCTGCACTTCGTCTCCCCGGCGAAGGCCGGGGTCCAGTGGGCAACGTTTGTTGGCGTTCTTCTTTCAGCGTACCTATCATCCCGAAAGCTCAACGACAGATTGCCAAAAGCGGCTATTTATTGGCCCCCGGCCTGCGCCGGGGAAACAAGTAGGTTTGGGTTCGCGGTCTCTGAGATGGGCCTGCATCGACGTGTCACGCAGGCGAGAAAAATTATTCCGCACAGCAGTGCGCTTTCGCGGGAATGATGAGGATGAGAGAGATCAGAAGCTGTCAAAGCCGTTCGCGAAGAGCGCGCTCGGGGTCACCTCGAGAAAAAATTGCGGCGACGTGCCGACTGTCTTGTTGTAGATCGCAAGACCGAGCCAGTCGCCTGCGGTTGTGGAATTGCGGTAGCGGATGCGCTCGACCAAACCCAAGCCTGCGGCATCGCTGCTAGCTACCGACTGGCTGTAACTTCGACTCCATGTCGTGGCATCGGTGGGGCTTGACTGGTACAGCCGCATTCCCATGTCCGCCGCTC
>JAYUYW010000037.1:0-7486 GCA_043752325.1 Rhodanobacteraceae bacterium
ATGGACCTGTCAACGGGCGACCGGGCGCGAACGCAGGCTGCAATCACCGGCGTGGGCGGGCCGCCCCTCAGTTCGAACTGAGTATCGAAAGAGACCAGCAAGGTGCTGTGCTGACAGGCTGTATCGGGGACAACAATCGATTATCCGAAGGCCACACTGTCCACGTTCGAAACGACGTCCTTCACCACCTTGGTGGGGAATTCGCGGAACAGACTAGACTCCGTGACTGGGGTCTGGGGGATTGAGGTCAATGACGGTCGAAACGAATCAACCCGGATTGACTCGACCGCAACCACAACGCGAACCAACACCGCTGCCCGATTCGCCTGATCCGATCGAGATCGCGCTGAGGGCTGTCAACGCCGGGGCGCCTCCGGATAGCCCGGCCGCCCTGCTGCTGCTCAAGCAGGGCCGCCTGATCGATGCCCAGATTGCCGGCGAGCGCATGGGCGTGGCGTTGAAGGTGTTGACCGCGGTGGTCGGGATCGTCCTCGCGCTGGCCCTGGGATCAATGGTTTGGTCCGCCAGCCAGGAGCGCGGCCTGGTGATCGAACCGTTCTCGGTGCCGCCGGAGCTGGCCCAGCGTGGCGTCACCGGGCAAGTGATCGCCAGCCGCCTGCTGGACCGCCTGAGCGAGATGGGCGAGCAGACCAACTCGTCGCGCGCCGCCAGCTCCTATGCCAACAACTGGGACGGGGACATCAAGGTGCAGATCCCGCAGACCGGGGTTTCGGTCGGCGAGCTGCGGCGGACGCTGGTGGATTGGCTCGGTCACCAGACCCGCATCGGCGGCGAGCTGTACCGCACGCCGCAGGGTCTGACGCTGTCCGCCCGCACCGGGAGCGCCGCCGCCGTCGCGCAGTCCGGGGCTTCCGAAGACGAGCTGGACCGCATGATCCAGGCCGCCGCCGAGTCGGTGTACGCCATCACTCAGCCCTATCGCTATGGCATTTACCTGCAGCGCAGCGGGGATGCAGAGAGTGTGCGACGGGCCAAAGAAGTGTTTCAGCGCCTGACGCGCTCGGCGGACGAGTTGGAGCGCATGTGGGCCTACAGCGGGCTCACTTTTTTGCTGAATCTTGAAGGCGATTTCCGAGGCGGAATCCGCGCCGCTGACGCAGCCCTGGCGATCGCCCCGACGTTTTTTCTTGCGCGCATAAACCGCGCCTTGAGTTCAAAAATGCTGGGGCACGACGAGGCCGTGTTACGCGACCGGCGCGAAGCTGATAGCCACCTGCGCAGCGACGGTCCACGCTACGTGAGTGTGAATGAGCTGGGACTCAATGAGCCCGGAACTGCCGCCGACGTGGCGGTAGCCACAGGGGACTACCAATCCGCGCTACCCGATTACCGCAAGGCGATGGTGGTGGACTCGGGTTACTTTTTCAACATGATCGAGGCGCAGCTGCGACTGCACGAGGTCGGCGCCCTGCGCGATCACCTCGCCCTGATCGGACAGACGCCGCCCGAGGCCGCGCCCCGCGTCTGGGCGAGGAAAGCCGCTGAGCTGGCGATCATGGCTGCGGCCATCGCGTTCGAACGAGAAGACTGGGTCAATGCCCATGCCCTGGCCAGCGGCATCGACCCGACCCATCTGCCGGCGGGGCGGAAAGCGGAAATTGGGCTTCGGGCAGCACCCATCGCCGCCATTGCGCTGGCGAAATCCGGCGACGTGGAAGGCGCCCAGCGCCTGATCGCCACCACACCGCTCGACTGCTACCGCTGCGTCTGGGCGCGCGGCGTAGTTGACGCGCTCGCCGGCGATGCGAGCGGCTCCGACCGCTGGTTCGCCGAAGCGGTGCGCCAGGGTCCGTCGCTGCCATTCGCGCATGCCGAATGGGGGCGCGCCAAGCTGGCCCGCGGCGATGTCGATGGTGCAATCGTAGAATTTACCAAGGCGCACAAAAAAGGCCCGCGCTGGGCCGACCCGCAGAAGTACTGGGGCGACGCGCTGGTGGCGCAAGGCAACGCTCAGGCGGCGCTCGGCAAATACGCCGCAGCCTCGGAACGCGCCCCGCGTTGGGGCGCACTGCATCTGGCCTGGGGATTGGCCTTGCGGCGCACGGGCAATGAAGCGAGCGCACAAGAGAAGTTCGCCGCCGCACTGCAGATGGACCTGACAACGAGCGACCAGGCACTAACGAGCGCGGAAATAATCGCCGTGGGCGCACCGCCTGTTATCGCAAACTGATCACCAACCACGACCTCAACGGGTGGTTGTCGGCGCTTCGGCCAGAAGAGGCCGGCCGCAAATGGCTCCGAAAACGCCCAGAAAATTGTTTACGAAACAATGACGTGACGAGGTAATGCCGCGCGGGCAGGGGTGGCCGCAACTATTTGTTTCGGGGCCTTCGGCTTGGCGGAGAAGCTCTTGGTCAACTCCCCCCCCACGCGCACTCGTCAGTCCGGGGCCTCGTCGAGCACCGCACCTCGCAATACGATCGCGGACGAATATGCGCCTTTGCGAGGGCCGAGTGGCTTAATCCCAAGGCCGCGGATGCTATGAAAACTCCACGCAGGCGGCACGATGTCCGGAAGATTCACAGTTTGATCTGCGTGGCTCGCTGGCCGCCTGGTCAAGCAGCGCGCGTCGATCCGGGAGTCTTCCGAGCATCACCCCGTTGTCCGAAATTGACGGTAGGCAGCGAACCGGGGCGGTTTGACGCCGTCCCGGCTCCGCTTGCCGTTCTTCGAACGTGACCGCGCCAATGGCGCGTGTGCGCAGCTTTATAGGACTTCGTTCCCGGCTGCGCTAAGGCCGGGAGTGAGCCGCCGCGGCCGACGGGTTGGATTACGTGACGGCCCTGCAGCCAACCGCTGCGCACAGTTCGCCATCTCGATTTAAAGTAGTCGCTCTGCAAGGCGCGAGAAGTGAGACCCATGGGTTATCTGGCAGCAGCAATCACGGCAGCGATCCTGTTGTGGGCGGTGTCCACCTTCAACCGGCTGGTACGGTTTCGCAATCAGGTGCGCGCCGGGTGGGCTGACATCGACGTGCAGCTGACTCGACGACACGACCTGATACCGCAGTTGGTAGAGTCGGTGCGCGGTTATGCGCTACACGAGGCGAGCGTGCTGGAAGAGGTGACTTCGCTGCGCACCCAGGCGGTGGCGCTGAGTCGGCCCGGGCAACTGGCCAAAGTCGAGCAGGCGATCGAACAGCAGCTCGCAAAACTGCTCGCGCTGCGCGAGGCCTACCCGGAGCTGAAGGCGAGTGAGTTGTTCCTGCAATTGCAGCGCGATCTGGTCGATGTCGAGGAGCACCTGCAATACGCGCGGCGTTTCTACAACGGTGCGGTGCGGCAACTCAACGACGGCATCCAGCGGTTTCCCGATGTGCTGATGGTGCGGGCCACCGGTTTCGCAGAAGCCGAGTTTTATGCCGCCGATGACGTCGATCGCGCTGCCCCGCGCTTGGACCTTTCCTGATGAAATCCGTCGTCGAAAACCCGCGCTCCGGGAAGTACTTGTCGGCGCTTCAAAAATTGGTGGCGCAGCCGCTGGTCGTCACCTTCTGTGCGCTGTTGTCGCTGTCGTGGTTTGCGACCAATGCCGCAGCGACCGAAGAGATCACGCGCTATGACGTGCTTATCGAAGTCGCGGCCGACGCCAGCCTGACGATAACCGAACAGATCGTGGTCAGTGCCGAAGGCAACCAGATACGCCGCGGCATCTATCGCGACTTTCCAACCCGCTACAGAGACCGGCTTGGAAATCAGGTGCGGGTCGATTTCGAAGTGAGCAGCGTGCAGCGCGATGGAAATGTCGAACCATGGTTTACCGAAGACGTGTCGAACGGCGTACGGGTGAACACGGGCGACGACAGCTTCCTGGATGTGCCGGCAACGTACGCGTACACCTTGCGTTACCGCACCAATCGGCAGCTCGGGTTTTTTGATGACCACGACGAGCTCTACTTCAACGCGATCGGCACGGGCTGGGCGTTTCCGATCGCATCTGCCACGGTGGAAGTGCGGCTGCCGGAACCGGTGCCGGCCGACACATTGAGCGCAGAGGGCTACACGGGTCCGCAAGGTGCTAAGGGCAGTGCGTATCGTGCAACCACACCGCGTCCCGGCGCGGCGATCTACGAACTGACACAACCGCTGAAAGCCTACGAAGGCTTCACGGTGGTGCTCGGGTTTCCGAAAGGCGTCGTGAAAGTGCCCGATGCCAGCAAGAAGGCTGGGTGGTTCTTGCGCGACAACGCGGGGACGGGCGTCGCGCTGTTTGGCCTGATCGGCGTGTTGATTTTCTACCTGAATCGCTGGAATCGAATCGGTCGCGATCCTGCCCGCGGGCCTGTTTTCCCGCGCTATACCCCGCCCGAAGGAATTTCGCCGGGATTGCTCCGATACGTTTGGAAGAACAATTACTCACCGCGCTGCTTCGCTGCGGATCTGGTCGAACTCGCGGTGCGCGGGCTGGTGGTGATTACGCAGAAAAAGAAGGTTCTTTCCCAAGCATGGTCACTTCAGAGAACGGAGAAGGAGGCGCCGGAGGATTTGCCAACCAGCCAGCGTAGGTTGCTTGCCAACCTTTTTTCGGCGGCCAACACCATCGCTCTGGTTCAATCCAATCATCCTGTTCTGGGTGCGGCAAAAGATGCCCAAACAGCCTCGCTCAAGGCCGATGCGGATCCGCGCTACGTCGTGTCCAACCTCGGCACCGTCGGCAAAGGTGCGCTCATATCAGTTGCCGTTCTTGTGTTGGCATTTTGGTTGACGGGCAGCAACCCGATCGGCGTCATCATGTTGGTTACCATCGCGTTTATCGTGATCAACCTGCTCTTCATCAAGCTGATGCGACAGCCGACCGCCGAGGGTCGGACATTGCTCGATCACATCGCGGGCCTTCGGCAGTACCTCGCCGTTGCGGAGCGCGATGAGCTCAAGAATCTGGCCGGCCCGGGCGAAGCGCCACACATCGACGCGGAACGCTACGAGAAGTTGCTGCCCTACGCATTGGCGCTGGATGTGGAAGACGCGTGGACCAAACGCTTTATCAGCGTGGTGGGTGTAGCCGCGGCGGCGGAAGCGACCCGGCAAATGGGTTGGTACACAGGCACCGGCATCAGCAATCTCGGCGACGTGAG
The DNA here is from genome assembly GCA_043752325.1 of Rhodanobacteraceae bacterium. Classification (GTDB taxonomy): domain Bacteria; phylum Pseudomonadota; class Gammaproteobacteria; order Xanthomonadales; family Rhodanobacteraceae; genus Dokdonella. Next base: position 5,096 of record JAYUYW010000037.1, read on the forward strand.
CAAGGCACTGGGCAGTAGTCTGAGCAGCTCGATTTCCTCGTCCAGCTCACCACCCGGCAGCAGTTCCGGTGGAGGTGGCGGCGGATCATCGGGAGGCGGTGGCGGCGGCGGCGGCGGGGGAGGTCGTTGAACATGATGTGGATTGAATCCTCGACATGAACATGGACCCGTGGCGCGTGTTTATACGTGGAACTGGATGCAGCCTGCCGACATTTGATTCCTATGAACTCTCCAAGGCGCACGTTCATCACGCGGCAGCGCTCTGGCGGGCGCGGCGCAGCTCCGACCTGCGGCTGTGCTGGGCCAAAGATCGCCTTTGGTGCCCAACCACCGGTCGATCTGATTCTGATCGGGATGATGGTCATCGCCCGGCTGCTCGGCTGCCTGCTTCCGGCTGCGATGCCAGACGACGAGCTCACAAAGATGGCCGCCGATCTTTATCTTCACCCCGCGTCTTCGCGCAAAGGGATTGGGTACCAGAAGCGCCATCCTCGCTAATGCTCACCCCGTTCCTATCGGATCGGCTGGGATGTGGGTGAGTTCATAGCAGCAACGGAGAATGTCGCGCGCGACAGCCGTATCCAAATGCGTCGATCAGCACGCATGCAGCGATAACCTGCTGCATTGGGCCCGGCTATAGGAATACAGCTTGATCACCGACAGGTTAGTTGGAAGAAGTCGGAAGGCTGCGCGATGCAATAAACCCACGCTGCCGCGCCCGCAGGATTTTCTGCCGGGCGCGGCCGTCCCTTGGCTGCATGCGCACGCGCTCCCATTCGGCCACGATGGCTCGACGGGTCATGTTGCGATTAAGGCGTCGGAATCGCCGACGGTGCTGCCCCATTCTCGCAGCATGGAATACAGCGGTCAGAGTGGACTATCCCGATTCTGCTGCCCCGCGCTGGCAAAACCCGGGTCAAAGGCCCGGGCAATCTTGCACGTTACTAGTGCCTTCAACGCCCAAGGAGGCATGCCGGACGCGCCGTTTCGGAACGCGTAGCCTGCAACCGCCAGCAACTCGATTGGCGACAACCGGGACACGCCCACCGCTGCGCGCAAATGAACGATTCAGTCCAGTTTCGTAATCAAAAGATGGGCGGAAACCGGTCTTGTTCCGCCCGCCACCGGTGCGATGGTCAGCGCAAAAGAATTGCCGGCAGGATTGCGTATCGACAGTATCGAACCCGCTTGAGTATTTTGGACTACCGCCAAACCGACGACTTGAGTATTGCCACCCGAACGCCCGGTCACCGTATAGGGAAGATCACCTCCGTTTAGCGTAATCACCAATTGCGCTGGCTCTATCACGCTGACCTGGAACATGACCTGGTAAGTACCGATCGATGGCAAAATGAATTGACTCTGCGACACGCGGACAATACTCCCGGACGAGGGACCATTCCGTGGGAACTGGACGTCAGTACCCGGCCCAACCGTCACCGGGTTGTCCGGCGGCATCATTGCAAAGAAGTCCGCGAATTCACGGGCTTTGGAATTCAGCGCGAATTGAGCCACCGGCGTGGTGCCAATCGGCTGACGCGCAGCGAGCGGCTGCTGGTTGGCGATAGTCGTGCCGACCTTGATTTCGAGCCAATATTGCTGAGAGTTGAAGATCTGGCCGAAATCAAGATCGGTCGTGAACAACCCACCGTTTCCCACCAGAATGGCTTGCTGGATAGGCGAGGCGACCACGTTGCCGGCGGTAATTGCATCGTACAAGGTGAAGGTAAATTGATAAGTCTGCCCGCTGGGCAGCGTGCCACCCGCATTGAGCCGACCCTGATAGGTAAACGCCGTGGTTTGGGGCGCGGCTTGCAGGTTCGTTGTTGTAGCAACTAGCAGCGAAAAAGCGACGAGTAAGAAGAGTATCTGGTGTTTCATGCGCGTCATGGTCAGCAGCCCTCGAAACCGTTGAAAAAAATGGCATCCATTCCCGTGGGGATTGCCGCGGCCCAGAACCCGGCGAAAACAGAACTCGTGGCGTTGCCTGAAAAGCCGGGTGCAACTTGGGCGACGGTACCTGACAACTTAAAGCAACTGTTCTGCAGGGATCGGCCGCCGGCACTGATCACGTGGAAGTCGACGGCTGGCAGTCCCACTCCGGCAACAGAATTTGACCGGGGAAGTGCGCAGAAGCCGACAAGGACGATGGCTGACACGACTTTGAACCCGATTGTCGCGATGTGGCGAAAGTCAGGGATACGGATCAGGTTGCGCATCCCCAGAGTTTGCGCCCACAACGTCCCTTCAACAACCATGAAACATGACCCAATAATTGGGCATGACAAAGTCCCCTAGGGAACATCTGAACAAGTCGAATCGCCCATCGTGCTGAGAAGCGCCAGCGGTGCGGCCGTTCTCGTGGCGTGACCACGATCAATGGATCGATGG